>USJM01000005.1 GCA_900555005.1 uncultured Lachnospiraceae bacterium
AACCCGGATCTGGTGATGCCGCCCGGTATGGAGATGAATTTCAAGGAGTGCCCGTCCTTCCCATGTCGTATCTGACGGCCAGATCTTCAGTGTGCGGAAGGTCAGCTCCGACCATTTCGCATCCTTTGACGGATTCGGCACGATCTCTGTGGTATTTCTGGCAAAGTTTCTTTTCAGATAATTCTGAAGAACCGTCACAGAGTGCTCCGAACGCTTCACCTTGTCACAGGAAGCGCGGTCCTTCAGCAGCACGACAGCCTGGTAGACCTTGCGCATATCCGTATATGCGCCCTCCCCCGTCTGTGTCTTATTTGCATTCGCCTTTGCCTGAACCTGACGGCTCAGTTCACTGGCCGCCTGAGGTGTCTTCGCGAAAACGACAAGTCCCTCGACGGGCTGGTCAAGCCTGTGGACGATTCCAAGATAGGGTTCCTCCGCACCCGGCGCAGCCTGTCCTTTTTCGGCGCAAAGATAGTTTTTCAGAATCGAAATAAGATCCTTCCGGGAAGCTGTCCCCGCCTGAACCGGAAGACCGGATTCTTTGTTCACGACAATGATGTCATCGTCCTCATACAATATTTCCATAGATACCTGCTTGTATTTGCCTGCCGTCTGACTGTCTATCCGTAAAATGAAAGGGGCCGGACACTGTCCGACCCCTGAATTGTACAGTTCAATCAGCCGAGATACTTCTTCAGATCATCGACCTTGTCGAGCTTCTCCCACGGAAGATCCAGATCATCGCGGCCAAAGTGTCCGTACGCAGCGGTCTGCTTGTAGATCGGTCTGCGCAGATCCAGCATCTTGATGATTCCTGCCGGACGAAGATCAAAATTCTCGCGCACGATATCGGTCAGCTTGTCATCTGCAAGTTTACCGGTTCCGAAGGTATCCACCATGACGGAGGTCGGCTGTGCGACACCGATTGCATAGGACAGCTGAATCTCACACTTGTCTGCAAGGCCTGCGGCCACGATGTTCTTCGCAACATAGCGCGCCGCATAAGCTGCAGAACGGTCAACCTTCGTGCAGTCCTTCCCGGAGAATGCTCCGCCGCCGTGTCTTGCAGCTCCACCATAGGTGTCGACGATGATCTTGCGGCCGGTCAGACCGGAATCCCCGTGCGGTCCGCCGACAACGAAGCGGCCGGTCGGATTGATGAAGTACTTGGTGTTCTCATCCACAAGATTCTGCGGAAGAATCGGGTCGATGACGTACTTGCGCACATCCTTGTGAATCTGCTCCTGCGTGACATCCGGGTCATGCTGTGTGGAAATGACAACTGCATCGATTCTCGCAATCTTGTCATCGTCGTACTCGACCGTAACCTGACTCTTTCCATCCGGACGAAGATACTTCAGGGTTCCATCCTTGCGGACCTTCGTCAGCTGGCGGCAAAGCTTGTGCGCGGTGGAAATTGCGAACGGCATGTACTCCGGTGTCTCATTGCAGGCATACCCGAACATCATCCCCTGGTCGCCGGCACCGATCTGCTCCAGCTCATCATCGGTCATCTTGTTCTCTTTGACTTCCAGAGACTTGTTGACGCCCATCGCGATGTCCGGGGACTGCTCATCAATCGCAGTGATGACAGCGCAGGTGTCTGCGTCAAATCCATACTTGCCTCTTGTGTAACCGATCTCACGAACGGTATCACGGACAATCTTCTGGATATCGACATAAGCCTTCGTCGTGATTTCACCCATGACAAACACAACACCTGTCGTGCAGGCGGTCTCGCAGGCAACACGGCTCATCGGGTCCTGTTCCATCAGTGCGTCCAGAATCGCGTCCGAAATCTGGTCGCACATCTTATCCGGATGTCCCTCAGTGACGGACTCGGAAGTAAAAAGGTGCTTTTCCATCTTGACTCTCTTTCTGATCGACCACTCGATCTGCTGAATGCTTTGCTTTTCCTTACTCTCCCTAAGGCTGTCCGGACATAGCCGGAAGCACCTCCTGCTTCTGTTCGCGCGCTGCGGCGATCCGCAGCCTGCCTGAACAATGAGTGAGCGGTCTCACCACGTCCAGGTTCATTGCAGCCGAACATACACAGTAAAAAATCCGCCATAGGCGGATCTGAGTACATGTCAAATCCCCTTATTGTTCGAGTTTCCTCGCTCAGGTTGGCACCTTCCCCGCGGGGGGTTGCCGTGGTTTCTCAGATCCTTTGTATCTCCACCACTCTGAATAAGAGAAAAGCAAAATCTGTATGGTTGTTGATACGACACAGAATGTACATGAAAATAAAATTTCCGTCAAGGATTTCACTCTCCCTGACGGAAACAGATCAAAATGTGTGTCCGATGCAGATATACACACGCCGGAACCTGTCGTTCTGCGATGCATTCCGCATTCCCTTCCCTCATGCGGATCCGAAGCCGGCGGCATTCATCTCCACATTCACCTCAGGAGGCTGTGCTGTCCAGATAATGCAGATAGCTCTCCACCATGAGCGCAATCTTGAAGGTCAGCGCATCATCGAACTTCCGGATGTCAAGACCCGTGGACTTGTCCAGCTTCTCCAGCCGGTAGACCAGGGTATTGCGGTGGACAAAGAGCTGGCGTGCCGTCTCGGAAACGTTCAGGCTATTGTCAAAGAACATGTTGATGGTCTGCAGCGTCTCCTCGTCAAATGTATCCGGCTGCTGTTTGGTAAATACCTCTTTGATGAACATCCGGCAGAGACTCTCCGGCAGCTGATAGATCAGGCGACCAATGCCAAGCTTGTTGTACATGTGAACCCGCTCGGCACTGTAGAAGATTTTTCCTACATTCAGCGCCATCCGGGCTTCCTTGTATGAGCGGGAGACCTGGGAAATATCATGGATGATCGTGCCCGCCGCCACACGTACATCCGTCATGGCTTCGGTATTCAGCGTATCCCGGATGGAGTTGGCTGTCTGCTCGATGTCCTCATAGTTATCGCCGCCTGCCTCAAGCTCCTGCACCAGGATGATGCTCTTTTCGTCGACTTCCGTGATGAAGTGCCCTTCCTCATCGGAGAACATGTTCCGCAGAACCTCCATCGACTCGGTATCCTTCTCGTGCCTCGTCTCGATGATAAAGACAACCCGGCTGCGCTCGCTGACAATGTGAAGCTTCTTCGCGCGGTTGTAGATATCGACCAGAAGCAGGTTGTCCAGAAGAAGATTCTGGATAAAGTTTGACTTGTCAAAGCGTTCCCTGTAAGCCATCACCAGATCCTGGAGCTGACTGACACAGATGCGCCCGATCATATGGACATCCTCACCTGCGCCTCTCGCGATCAGGATATATTCTGTCTGATCCTCTTCTCCCATGACCTTGAAGAAATGGTGTCCCTGAACTTCCTGACTGTCTGCCGGGGATGAGGCAAACTGTCTGACCGTCGCGGCATCGACATCCTCGCTTCCCTGCGTAGATGCCGCAACAGACCCATCCGTCCCGCGCACCGAGAAATCAATCTTCGTGATCTCCTTCAGCTTCTCGATCGACGACTTGATAATCTGATTTGAAATCATAGATATCTCCCTGCTCTAAACCATAGCGCTCTTCTGTATGAATTCAGCCTGACCGGCCATATTTCCACCGTTTCCTCGAGTTTACACGGTTTTTTGTCCTGTTGCAAGCACTGCAGGATTCCCCCGCATCATGATACCCGTCACACGGCGGTCCTGATCCGCAGGATGTCTTCGCACTCATCATTCATGCATACATCCGTTCAAAAAAGGGAGGCTTCCCGGATGGAAAGCCTCCCTGCTTTATCAGATATTCAACTCGTCAGGCAGAACCGATCAGTTTGTGATCACCTGCTCGGTCTCCTTGTCAAATACGTGAATCTTGGAAGTCTCAATACCGAAGGTTACTTCGCTTCCGGTTCTTGCTTCCGTTCTCGGATTGACGCGTGCGGTCATGTTTGCGCCATTGACGGTGAAGTACAGGAATACTTCTGCGCCCAGCAACTCATAGACCTCGATCTTTGCCTTGATGGTGGAGTCGCACTTTGCGACAAGCTCCGGATCATCATCCAGGTGCTCCGGACGGATACCAAGGACAACCGTCTTTCCGACATATCCGCCATCCACAACCTTCTTCGCCTTCTCAGCCGGAAGATGAACCTTTCCTGCTGCGCCAAGGTCAAGATCGCCGTTCGGAAGAACCTTTGCGTCAAGGAAGTTCATCTGCGGAGATCCGATGAATCCTGCCGTGAACAGGTTCGCCGGCTTGTTGTACAGGTTCTGCGGTGTATCAACCTGCTGCACAACACCATCCTTCATGACGACGATTCTGGTACCAAGGGTCATAGCCTCTGTCTGGTCATGTGTGACATAGATGATGGTTGCGCCCAGTCTCTGATGCAGCTTGGAGATCTCGGTTCTCATCTGAACACGAAGCTTTGCATCCAGGTTGGAGAGCGGCTCATCCATCAGGAAGACCTTCGGGTTACGGACAATTGCACGTCCCATTGCGACACGCTGTCTCTGTCCGCCGGAAAGAGCCTTCGGCTTTCTGTCAAGCAGCTTCTCCAGGTCAAGGATCTTTGCAGCATCTCTGACCTTTCTGTCGATCTCATCCTTTGGTACCTTTCTCAGCTTCAGAGAGAATGCCATGTTGTCATAAACGGTCATATGCGGATACAGAGCATAGCTCTGGAAGACCATTGCGATATCACGATCCTTCGGCTCGACATCATTCATGACCTTGCCGTCGATCTTCAGCGTACCGGAGGAGATTTCCTCAAGCCCTGCAATCATACGAAGCGTCGTAGACTTTCCGCATCCGGATGGCCCGACGAAGATGATGAACTCCTTGTCGGCGATATCAAGATTAAAATCCTTCACAGCCTGGAACCCGTTCGGATAAACCTTGTTGATATGCTCAAGTGATAAGCTTGCCATAGATAACCTCCCACTTTCTATGAGAAAAACACTGATCAATGATTCACCTTGTAATCCCCCCGCTCAGAATACTCCCCAAGCGATGACCCCAGTATATCGCGCCTCAAATATTATAGCTATTGACGAGTAACACAATTTTTCAGCGATGCTGTTGTGCTTCCATCCAAAGATAACAGGCGTTCTTTTTATTCATGTATGAATTGACGAAATAGTACCTTATTTCATAAACAAAATGACGAATCGCCGCATTTTCATATACATTGCCATCAACTCCACAGTACCGTATACTGTAACAGTCCGGGCTTCTGAACAGGCGTTTTCCGCAGAATGGCCGGCGTACGAAAAAACGATTACCAGGGAGTTTTTACAATGAACTATATTGTCCTTGATCTTGAATGGAATCAGTGTCCTGCGGGAAAGCGCAGGGAAGACCCGAAGCTTCCGTTTGAGATCATCGAAATCGGTGCTGTCCGGATGGACGAAAGCTTCTGCAGACAGGATGAATTTCATGAGATCATCCGCCCTGTCCTGTACAAGACTCTTCATCACTGCACACGCAGCGTCATTCATATGACAGAGGCGGATTTTATCGGAAAGCGCTCATTTCCGGAGGTCTTTCCCGATTTTCTTGCCTGGTGCGGAGAGGATCCCGTGTTCTGTACATGGGGCCCCGGGGATCTGACAGAGCTCGAGCGGAATGTCTCCTGGCACATTCAGCAGAAAAATCTTCCTGAAAGCTGGCCGTTCCCGTTTCCCCTTTTCTTCCGTGATGTTCAGAAGATTTTTTCCTATGTGTATGAGGACCACAAGGAGCGGCGATCCCTGAAATGGGCTGTCCAGTATCTGAACCTTCCGCAAGATGAGGCCTTCCATGATGCCTTCTCCGATGCTGTCTATACAGCTGAGGTTCTCCGGAAGCTCCCCCGGCAGACGGTGGAGGAGTACACCTCCATCGATACCTACATCACGCCAAGGTGCCGCAGGGATGAAATCTATGTCAATTACGGCACCTATCGCAAGTTTATCTCAAGATCATTCAAAAACCGGGATGATGTGATGAAGGATCCTGTCGTGATCTCCACCTGCTGCCCGGTCTGCGCAAGGAAGCTCCGAAGAAAGATCCGCTGGTTCTCTGAGAATGGGAAAAATTACCTGTCCGTCGCCATCTGTCCGGAGCACGGGCTTGTGAAGGGAAAGATCAGAATCCGTCAGAACACAGACGGCGAATGGTTTGTCATCAAAACCATCCGCCCGATTACGGATGAAGAATATGAAAAAGTACGCCGCAGGAAGGAATCGGTCCAGCAGAAACGGCGGACAAGACGTGCGGCGCACAGCGCTTTCACACTTCCCTGAATTCGTCCAGAAGTGTGTCGATGGATGAGAGGAGGCTTTCGACCTTTCCGAACCAGACATCCGGATTCTTCGGGCTCTGCATTTCCTCCTCGATTTTATACAGTTCATTCCGGATCCGCTCAATATGGTGCATTCCGGATCCGCCTTCATACAGACGGCTGCGGGCACGCGCATTTTCCTGCGGTGATTTCCGCTGGATGCCAATCTCATGGTTCGGCTGGATGCCAATGAAGCGATATGTCACAGAAGGAGAACTGTGATTCATCAGATCCTGAATATAGTAGATGTCTCCTGTCCTTCTGTAATACCGCCAGGCGAATGTTTTCCGCATCGTCGCCGCGCAGAGCTCCGGCTGGCCTGCCTTGTCTCCAGCCTGTTTCAAAACCCGGTAGGCCTGCTCTCTGGAGAGCGGCTGCGATGTGCGCTTTCCATACCCGCAGATCAGGTACCCTTCCTCGTCTTTTCCTTTGGTGAAATCATCGATCACCGTCCTCAGATCAGCAGGGATATAAAATGCGCGCTTCACGTCTCGTGTCCCGATCGATGATGTGATGAAGTCTTTTCCTCTGACATCCCGAACCCTCAGATTCAGGATTTCCTGAAGCTGAAGACCTGTCCCGATCCCTACGAGAAACAGAACCAGATACTTTTGATCGATTTTTTCCAGTTCACTGCAGATGCGCTGAATTGACACCTCATCCTTGATGGGCGCTACCCATTTCATTTTCGAATCCTTTCAGAACATAGCCTGCTTTTTGTTTACTGCTTTTTGTTTACTGCTTCTTCATTGCCTGGCGCAGCTCCTCCTCAATCTCAGCCGTCGTCTTCTCCTCGATCTCCTGTTCTTTCCTCCGGGCTTCCTCCTGTGCCTGGTGCATCTTCTTTCTCAGACGGAAGTTCCGTGTGGAACGAACCAGAAAAATCAGGATCAGCAGCAGTACAACCAGCAGGATCGTCCCGACCGAGAGAATGATTGCTGTTCTGTGCGCTTCCCAGAAACTCAGACGTCTCTGATCCAGATTCTGGACGTAGCTGCTGACATTCTGCCATACCTTTTCATTGGTCAGCTGGGCAGCCTCCTGCTTGTCTCCCGTCTCCCCTTCGTCCGCCTTCAGCGTGACACTGGCACTGGCCTGCCAGGAACTTGTCAGCTTCAGGTTCACCGGGCTCACCGAAACACAGCGGCTCCCGACGGGCCATCCGCCCAGCGTATAGTAAACGGCTCCTTCCGTGGGCTGAATATCGGCTGGCTGTCCGCAGATTGTCCCATACTCACCAGCGAGTGTATTGGTGCCGTCAGCTCCTTTGAACGGCGATGTCTTCACTGCCGTTTGTCTGTCCCTGCCGGAACCGTCACCATCCCGGAGCCCTTGACGTCGGCAATCTTCTGGGCCAGCTCCGGCGATTCCAGATCCGCGCCGGCTCCAAGGTAATGAACACCCATTGCGTCCGCCAGAGTTGTTTCCGCCTTCTGAGTATCCGCCTGAATGTGCGTGAACTGGTCAAACCCATATTTCAGAAGATCGGTTGTCTCCCGGTAATTCTGCGGTGCTCCGTTGCCATGAAGAAGAACACAGACAAACCGCTTTCCATCCTTCTCGCCGAAGGTAACAAGGGTATTCCAGGCGCTCTCCGTAAACCCAGTCTTTCCGCCTGTACACACATCATCATAATAATCGCTGTCCGTCTGGATCATCTTGTGATGATTGGCAAAGACTCTGGCGTCCGCCGTCATGTTGGTCGGCTTGATCTCATACTCCTTCGTGGCGATCAGTTTCCGAAAGTTTTCATTGTCATAGGCTGCCGCCGCGATCAGCGCGAAATCACGCGCACAGGTGTAATGATCGTCGTTCGGCAGACCGCTGGGATTTACAAAATGGCTCACCGTGCAGCCAAGTTCCTGCGCCTTCTGATTCATCAGATCTGCAAATGCACTGACTGAACCTGAGACATGAACGGCAAGCGCGTTCGCCGCATCGTTTGCAGACTCCAGCATCAGCGCATACAGTGCATCCCGGACGGATATCTGTTCTCCCTCCTGCAGCGCGATGTTGGACGCATTGTCATCCAGGTCATAGACAGCCGACGTACAGGTGATCATATCATCCAGGTTCGCATGCTCGAGCGTCAGGAGCGCCGTCAGAATCTTTGTAATTGAAGCAGGGTAAAGCTTTCTCTGTATGTTTTTTGCATACACGATCGCACCCGTGTCCAGATCCATGACGATACCGGCCGAAGCCTGGATGGCCTCACCCTGCGGCCAGCCCGAGATATCATTGGTCTGGACCGGCTCATAGTATTCGTCCGGAATAAACTCCTCCTCCGAACTGTCCTGACTGTCTCCGCTGTCGTCGCTGACGACAGGATCCGAAGATCCGTCAGAGACACCATCCGAAGCCGCCTGATCGTCTGTGACATCCGATCCTGCATTGTCATCGGTCACAACAGTGGCATCTTCTGCATAGGTCAGTCCGGCTGTTCCGGACCCCGCGGCCAGTATGGCGGAAAGAACAAAGACTGTAATCTGCTTGATCCACTTTGCTTTCATGTATATCCCCTTATGAATCAGATGAGCCTGCAAACCGCTTAACGATATACGCGTTTGCCTCTCTCTCCTCATGATCGTCGAGAGGCTGAAGCGTCCCCTCATATCCTCGTCTTCTCAGCGCCCGCAGCAGCAGGTCATCGCAGACGTGCGGATTCTTCGGCAATAGAGGCCCATGAAGGTAGGTTCCGATCACATTCCGGTATATAACACCCTCCTCATGGTCCCTGCCATTGTTTCCATAGCCGAAGACGACCCTTCCAAACGGCTTCACACCCTCCCCCAGATGTGTTCTGCCGCCATGGTTTTCAAACCCGACAACCGGATACGGATAACGGTCATTCTTCAGGACAATATTGGATATCAACCTCGGGGACCCCTGCTCCGTATACAGATCTGCCAGGTGCAGACCTTCCATCTTCCCCTGTGGTGTGTTGTAATAATGGCCGAGCAGCTGATAGCCGCCGCAGACTGCAATCGTTGTTCCGCCGTCCTCGACGTAATCCCTGAAATCTTTCTGAATCTGCTGGAGCTTCCTGCAGACAATCATCTGTTCCCGGTCGGATCCGCCTCCGAGCAGAACGATGTCAAGATCCGAAAAATCCACCCTGTCATCGATGCAGAACCGCCGGACTTCCACATCGAACCCGCGCCACAAAAGACGCATCTTCAGGCACTGAATATTCCCCCTGTCCCCGTACAGGTTCAGAAGATCCGGATACAGGTGGCCGATTGTAAGCTTCATCTTGCACCCTCCCTTCGGCCTTCCATCTCCCCGAGAATTTTATGCGTACTGTAGAGCGCCGTGTAGTTGACCAGTACATACGGTTTCCGCAGCCGTCCTTCAGCCGCTTTTCGATGGCGGTCCGAACGTCCGCCTCAAGATCGGCATGGATTCCGACATACTTCAGACGGAGCCGCATATCCTGACATCTCAGCCCGGAGACTGTGATGGAACGTATGCTCTGATTCGCAAACCGGTCAAAATCGACATCCCACAGCCAGGAGATATCTGTTCCGTCCTGAGCGTTGTCGTTGATGACAATGATCAAATCCTTCGGACTTTCATCCTCCATGACGGAAGATATATTCTGGTTGAAACCGGCGGGATTCTTCGCAAGGTTCAGCAGAACCGTCGACCCCCCGATCCGAAACAGTTCATTCCGCCCGAACTCCGGTCTGTACTTCTTCAGCATCTCATCAAAGTGATCTGTCTTCAAACCACAGGTCCTGACCGCCGCATAGCAGGCCAGAATATTGTAGATATTGTAAAAGCCTCTGTAGGAAGCCTCAATATGCCGCAGCGGCAGCTTCCCTTCCCCCGTCACAGCGCGCTGTACGACGTCAAAGGAAAGACCGCCCTTCAGGCCGATGTGGCAGGCGTCGAAGTCCACATCTGGCCGCCTGAATCCACAGTGCGGGCAATGGTAGACGCCCAGCTGACTAAAATGATAGAAGTCATAGACCAGACGATGCCCGCATTTCTTGCAGAACTGGCCTTCCCGGATCTCATGGTCATCCTCTCTGTGAAAGACCTGCTCGGATATGCCGTATGTCACAACCTTGTGACCGCTTTCAAGCGCCAGATAGCTGCTCAGCGAGTCGTCGGCATTGACGATGATGGTCATATCCGGTGCCATATCCATGGCTTCCTTCAGAAGGTTCATCGTGATATCGATCTCTCCGTAGCGGTCCAGCTGGTCACGGAACAGATTCGTCAGAACCATATAATCCGGCTTCATATGAGGAAAGACCCGCTTTGCGGAGGCTTCGTCGACTTCAATGACCGCATTGTCTGCATCCACCCGTCTCGATACCCTCGATGCCAGCACAAACGCAGCCACCACGCCCATCAGCATGTTGGATCCGGTGTGATTGCAGACAACCTTTCTTCCCTCCGCCTCATTGCAGAGCAGATCAGATTGTTTGTGGTCGTCTTGCCATTCGTCCCGCAGGTGACAATGATCTCACCCCTCACCTGGGCGGACAGCTTCTTCAATATACCCGGGTCAATCTTCATGGCCAGCTTTCCGGCCATCGTGACCCCCTGTTTTCCAGCGACCCTGCAGGCAAAGCTCAGAAGCTTTGCGGATGCGATCGCGAGCGATGTGCGAAATTCCATAGCACTCCTCCGGTGCCGGCGCCTGGTTCATTACTGAACGGAGGTTTCATTTCTGTCTCCGGACTGATACCACGAGGCCACCTTCTCAGACAGATCCCTGATCTGTGCCTGCGCCTGCTCATTTTCTCCATTCAGATCATTGGACAATACAACGAGGATATAGCCGGGTGACGTCTTTTCACCTTCCGTCTCCGGAGCAAATACAATCGCGGAGTCATTCTCAATACACCCGAGCCCGTACCCGTCCGGCATCTCTCCCGTCTTGTTTCCGGAAGAATAGCCCTCCGGAAGACCGGCTGGAATCTTGGATGTCAGCGTCTGTTTCTTCAGGATGTCGAGCATCTTGGCGGAAGCTTCCTCATTCACAAGCTTCCCTTCATACAGATCCAGGTAAAACTTTCTCACATCTGCAGCAGATGTGTAATTGTCACCCTCGGAAAGATCCGCAGCCATAAACCTTCTGCCAAGCGAGGTGTTTGTGTAGCCTTCCTCCCTGCAGAACTGGTTTACCCGCTTCTTTCCTGCATCGAAATCTCCCTGTCCCAGTGCCTCAACAAGCCGGTTCGCAGCATCGTTGTCGCTGACTGTGATCATCTTCTCAATCACATCCCTCAGCTGTCCGCTGTAGCTTTCCCCGAAATTGATGACCGGATCGGTTTTCTCAGGATAGCATATATATCGGTAGACCGCGCCCATGATGAAAAGCTTGATGACACTGGCGGACTGCATCTTCTCGTTTTCTCTGTATCCATATGTGTCTTTGCCGTTCAGATCCTCATATGCAAGTGCCCATTTTTCACCGGAAGTCTCCCATTTCTGAATGGCATCCATCGTTGACGAGAACGGACCCGTCCTATCATCTGCCCGACTGCCTTCTCCGGGAAGCTGATCCTCCTCTGTTTCTGACAGAAGACTTTTCACCGGATTGGACTGATGACCTTTTATTGTCCCCAGCACCATACCTTCCGTCTGACTTTCCGTCTCATCCGGCAGCATCCCCTTCATCTGTCCTGATTCACTGCGATCTGATATCCTGGGATCGCTGCTTTCCTGGATGATCTCACTGACCTCAGACTCACTTTCCGGACTCTCCACCAGATCATCGTCCGGGTTGTCTCCGGTCTCTGTTCCGGACTCCGTCCCGATCTCTGTCTGCCAGGTATCCGTAAACAGCACATCTTCAGCTGTCTCTGTACATCATATTGTGGTCCTACAAAGTATTCTTTCACCCTCCCGCAGGATGAAAGCACTGCCACACTCAGCAGAAGAAAGCCCGCGGCCACCCATTTTTTTCTCATCGATGCCCTGCCCTTTTACAGTGTCTGATCCGGCTGTTCTTCGGAGTCGGAGTTCCCGGATTCACCGGACTGTATCTCATCCATGGACTCCGTCTCATCCTTCGAGGTCTCCCGAACTTTTGCGACCGACACGACTTGGTCGTTATCTCCAAGGTTCATCAGCTTCACCCCGGAGGTGATTCTTCCCAGAACGGATATGTCACTGCAGCTCATTCTGATGATGACACCATCCGAATTGATCATCATGATCTCATCATCCGTATTCACCGCCATCGCAGCCACGACATCGCCGGTTTTACCGGTAATCTTATAACACTTGACGCCTTTTCCGCCGCGAATCTGCGGAGAAAATTCATTGATATCCGTCAGCTTTCCCATTCCCTTTCCGGAAACGGTCAGCATGTACGGTGCCTCCGATGCCGTCAGCATTCCGACCACTTCATCTCCATCCTGAAGGGTAATGCCGCGCACACCCATCGATACTCTCCCGGTCAGGCGCGCATCCCCTTCCTGGAAACGAATGCAGGCTCCATATTTCGTCACCAGCAGAATATCCTGCCGGTTATCAGTCGCCATAACATTGATCAGCTCGTCATCATCTCTCAGAATGATGGCCGTCAGGCCGTTCTTCCGGACATTGCTATACTCGGAGACGGATGTCCGCTTGATGATGCCCTTTCTGGTCGCCATCACAAGCGTGGCATCCGGCCCGACCTCCTCATCGGAGCCGACCGGAATCACAGCCGATACCTTCTCCTCCGGCTGAAGCTGGAGCAGGTTGATGATTGCGGTTCCCCTTGCGGTTCTGCCCGCCTCCGGAATCTCATAGGTCTTCAGACGGAAGACACGGCCCTTGTTCGTAAAAAACATCAGGTCCGCATGTGTATCGGTCATCGAAGCTGATCAATGTAGTCGTCCTTCAACGTCTCGATGCCCTTGATCCCTCTTCCGCCTCTGTTCTGGCTGCGGAAGTTGTCATTGCTCATCCGCTTGATATAGCCCAGCTTCGTCATCGTGATAACGACGTCCCGGCGTTCGATCAGATCCTCGATGCCCATATCGTCCGGAGCGAAGCCGATCTTCGTCCTCCTCTCATCCCCGAATTTTTCAGAGATTTCAAGCAGCTCTTTTCTGATCACGCCAAGCAGCTCCTTTTTGTCGGACAAAATCGCCGTCAGCCGCTCAATCAGCTTCATCAGGGAAGCATATTCTTCCTCAATCTTGCTTCTTTCCAGACCTGTCAGCGTACGCAGACGCATATCCACAATCGCCTGTGCCTGAACATCGTCCATACCAAACCGCTTCATCAATTCTGCTTTTGCAAGCGCGACGCTCTCGCTTCCGCGGATGATCCGGATCACTTCATCGATGTTGTCAAGTGCAATCAGCAGGCCTTTTAAAATATGAGCCCGCTCCTTTGCCTTGTTCAGATCATACTTCGTCCTTCTAGTGACAACATCCTCCTGGTGTTTCAGATAGTACTGGAGGATCTCGGCAAGGTTCAGCACCTTCGGTTTGCCGTCCACAAGCGCCAGCATGATGACGCCGAATGTATCCTGAAGCTGCGTATGCATGTACAGCCTGTTCAGTACAACATTCGGATTGGCGTCCTTGCGGATATCGATTGAAATCCGCATTCCCTCCCTTGAAGACTCATCTGTGATACCGGTAATTCCATCAATCCGTTTGTCCCTGACAAGCTCCGCGATCTTCTCGATCAAACGTGCTTTGTTCACAAGATACGGAAGCTCCGTGACGATGATCTTGCTCTTTCCGCTCGGCATCGTCTCGATATTTGTAACTGCGCGCACAATGATCTTGCCCCGGCCCGTCCGGTAAGCTTCGCTGATGCCTCTTGTCCCGAGAATCTCCGCTCCTGTCGGAAAATCAGGTCCCTTGATGATCTTCATCACTTCATCAATGGAGGTCTCACGGTTCTCCTCCACACGATTATCGATCATCTTTACGCAGGCACCGATCACTTCCTTCAGATTGTGCGGCGGAATGTTCGTCGCCATGCCGACGGCAATACCGGTGGTGCCATTCACAAGAAGATTCGGAAAGCGGGCAGGCAGAATCGTCGGCTCTTTCTCCGTCTCATCGAAGTTCGGCACAAAGTCAACCGTATCCTTGTTGATATCGACCAGCATCTGCATCGAGATCTTCGAGAGCCGTGCCTCTGTATAACGCATGGCTGCCGCTCCGTCTCCGTCCACAGATCCGAAATTCCCATGGCCGTCCACCAGCGGATACCGCATGGACCACTCCTGAGCCATGTTGACCAGGGCTCCGTAGATCGAGGAATCCCCGTGCGGATGGAACTTACCCATTGTATCACCGACGATACGCGCGCACTTTCTGTGCGGCTTGTCGGGTCCGTTGTTCAGCTCAATCATCGCATACAGGATACGCCGCTGCACAGGTTTCAGACCGTCCCTCACATCCGGAAGCGCCCTGGAGGCGATGACCGACATCGAATACATGATGTAGGACTCCTCCATCGTCTTCTGAAGATCCACTTCCCTGATCTGGTCGAATACTTTCTCGTCCATGCTATCTCCCTGTTTCTATCTCTTATACGTCCAGATTGCCGACGCGCTTTGCATTTTCCTCGATAAACTCCCGCCTGGGTTGACCTGGTCGCCCATCAGGGTTGTAAATGTCACATCCACAGAAGACTCATCGTCATCGTCCATGGATACCTGCTTGAGAATGCGCTTTGACGGATCCATCGTGGTCTCCCACAGCTGCTCCGGATCCATCTCTCCCAGTCCCTTGTAACGCTGAATCTTGTTGTTCTGGTCACGCCCGACCTGACTGATAATATCTGCCAGCTCCTCGTCTGTGTAGGCATACCAGACCTTCTGGTTCTTCTCGAGCTTATACAGCGGAGGCGTCGCCAGGTAGACATGCCCCTGTTTGATCAGCTCCGGCATAAAGCGATAGAAGAAGGTCAGCAGAAGCGTCGCGATGTGGGCTCCGTCGACATCGGCATCGGTCATGATGATGATCCGGTCATAGCGAAGCTTTGTAATATCGAAATCCTCATGGATCCCGCAGCCGAATGCCGTGATCATCGCCTTGATCTCTGCATTGCCCAGAACACGGTCCAGTCTTGCTTTTTCGACGTTGAGGATCTTTCCTCTGAGCGGAAGAATGGCCTGCGTCGCACGCGCACGTGCCGTCTTGGCGGAGCCTCCTGCGGAATCTCCCTCGACCAGAAAGATCTCACAATTCTTCGGATCCTTATCCGTGCAGTCCGCAAGCTTTCCCGGGAGTGACATCCCATCAAGCGCAGACTTTCTTCTCGTCAGGTCTCTCGCCTTCCTGGCCGCGTCCCTGGCCCTCTGCGCCATCACAGACTTCTCGACAATCAGCTTTCCGACCTGCGGATGCTGCTCCAGATAGATCGAAAGCTTTTCGGAGAGAAGGCTCTCAACCGCCCCTCTCGCCTCGGAATTGCCAAGCTTCTGCTTGGTCTGTCCCTCAAACTGCGGCTCTGAAATCTTGATGGAGATGACCGCTGTCAGCCCCTCCCGGATATCATCTCCGGTCAGATTCTCCGCACTGCCTTGAGCAGCTTCATGGAGCGCGCATAATCGTTGAACGTCTTGGTCAGCGCGTTCCGGAAACCTGTCATATGCGTGCCGCCCTCCGGCGTGATGATATTGTTGACAAATGAATAGACCGATTCGTTGTACCCGTCGTTGTGCTGGAAGGCAACCTCGACATAGACGCCATCCTTCATGCCCTCACAGTCGATGACATCCGGGTAAAGCGGCGTCTTCCCCTTGTTCAGATATTGAACAAACTCCCGGATTCCACCCTCATAATGGAAAGACCGCTCCTTCGGCGGATTCTCCCGCTCGTCCGTGAGCGTAATGCGAAGTCCCTTTGTCAGGAATGCAACCTCCCGAAGTCTCTGCTTGAGCGTGTCAAAATCAAAGACCGTTGTCTCAAAGACCTCCTGTCCGGCAGAAAGGTCACCTTCGTCCCTCTCTTGTCCGGCTCGCATTCTCCCACAACCTTCAGGCTGCTGACAGCCCTGCCCCTCTCATATCGCTGGTAATAGACCTTGCCTTCATGGAAGACCTCCACCTCGAGATAAGTGGAAAGTGCATTCACAACAGATGCTCCGACACCGTGGAGGCCGCCGGATACCTTGTATCCGCCGCCGCCAAACTTTCCGCCGGCATGAAGCACCGTGAAGACAACCTCCACAGCCGGCTTGCCGGTCTTCGAATTGATCCCGACCGGGATGCCGCGCCCGTCATCCGTTACCGTGACCGAATTATCCGGATGGATGATGACGCGGATATGCGTGCAGTAGCCGGCAAGCGCCTCATCGACCGAATTGTCCACAATCTCATAGACGAGGTGATGCAGGCCTCTCGCCGAAGTCGAACCGATGTACATGCCAGGTCTCTTCCTGACCGCCTCAAGCCCTTCCAGGATCTGGATCTGGTCCGCCCCGTACTCACCGGTCACTTCCGTATCTTCTGTTCCCATTCCATCCTCCGTATGTACGAAACCTGCCCGTCCGAAGCGGGCAGACAGTTATTCTGATACCAGCCAGCCGCACAGCCGAAACTGCCGTTTTACGCCAGACTTGTGCAGCGGCATCTGAAAAGCCTTTTATGAGCTATTATAACACAGGATCGGGGATATTTGACGGTTCCGGCTGCACATGCCCGCCCTGTACGTGGAATCGTTTGTCGATATGAAAACCGGAACGAACATACTCCTCGATTCCGGTGCATGTGATGAAGGTCTGGATATCGCCGATCGACTCCAGAAGCGCCTGCTGCCTGCCTGCGTCGAGCTCCGACAGAACATCATCCAGAAGAAGAACAGGAGGATCCCCTGCCTTTTTCTTTACCAGCTCAATTTCCGCCAGCTTCAGGGAGAGCGCCGCACTCCTCTGCTGCCCCTGGGAACCGTAATGTCTCAGATTCACCTCATCGGACAGAAATACAAGGTCATCCCTGTGCGGTCCTGTCATCGTGCTGCAGAGATAAAGATCCCGCTGTCTGCCGTCTTTTAGCGCCGACGCATATGCATCCGCCTCCACATTCTTCTCATAGCGGACGATCAGATGCTCTCTTCCTCCGCTGAGCTTCTCGTGAATCGGCCGGATGATCTCATTGAGAACCTGTACAAAAGATTCCCTGATCCGGATGATGATGCTGCCGTACCGGACCAGCTGCTCATCCCACACATCCAGTGTCTCCATGTCCCGCCTGTCCGTGGAAAGCGTCTTCAGAAGTTTTCCGCGCTGTTCCAGCACCTTGTTGTAGGACGTGAGCGCAGAGACATATACCTTGTCAAGCTGACAGAGCTCCATATCCAGAAAACGACGGCGTCCGGCAGGCCCATCCTTGATGATCGACAGATCCTCCGGAGAGAAGAGGATGAAATGTCCGAGCCCGATGAGTTCAGCTGCCCGTCTGACAGGCACCATGTTGACGGCGATTCCCTTTGCCCTGCCAGCCCTGAGGAGCATATCGATACGCCAGGAGACATCCCCCTTCCGCATCATCATCTGAAGATGGGATTCATTCTCCCCAAACCGGATCATCTCCCGGTCTTTGGAAGTCCGGTGGGACTTCGTCGTTCCGCAGACATAGACCGCCTCCAGAATGTTGGTCTTCCCCTGCGCATTCTCCCCGTAAAATAAATTCGTCCCTGGAGAAAATTCCAGAGAAAGCTCCTCATAATTTCTGAAATTCTGAAGCTTCAGAGAATCAATTTTCATCAGCGGACCCTGATCTCCTCGCCGCCGAAGGCAACCACATCGCCTGCGTGGATCTTCTTTCCTCTCATCGTGCAGACTTCTCCGTTCACGGAAGCCTTTCCCTCCTCGATGGCATATTTTGCCTCCACGCCGGAATCCACCAGGCCTGCCGCCTTCAGAAGCTGGCCAAGCTTGATGAAATCCTCCTCACCGTGCAGTTGAAATTCTCTCATATGGCACCTCCTGCGCCGCTTTCAGAGCGCCGATTCTATTCCGCCGCCTGGCAGATTCTGACAGATCCGGCCGCCTGCCTTAAGCCACAAAGTTGACCGGAAGGATCAGGTAAACATACGACTGCTGTTCATCCCGGATAAAACAGGGTGACTTTGAGTTGAGAAAATAGATTGTAATCTCATCGTCCCGGATGACATTCAGAGCATCTGCGACAAACTTCGGATTGAAGCCGATCATCAGATCCTTTCCTTCCTTTGTGATCTGGATGTCGTCACTCATCGATCCTCTTGCCGGAGAGTTGATCTTCAGATTCATGTCCCGGTCTGTGATGGAGACAACCAGCGGACGCTTCTCTGACTCACTCGTAAACAGCATTGCACGACCGACGGATGCCGACAGATCCGCCTTCCGGACCGTGATCTTTGTATCAAAGTCATTCGACAGCATCTGGTCAATCCGGAAATAAGTTCCTTCGATCAATCTCGATACGACAATGGTACCTTCCAGATCGAACAGAACCTCGTTCTTTGTAAAGTAAATATGGACCTTGTCCTCCTCCTCGCCGCTCATGATCTTCTGAAGATCGGACAGTGTCTTTCCCGGGATAATGACCTTGAAGGTCGGAACGACCTCATCCAGCTTCATCCGCCTGATCGCGATGCGGTGTCCGTCCAGACAGACCATACGGATCTCATTCTCGTTGGTTTCAAGCAGAGCGCCGGTCATCAGCTTGTTTGCATCGTTGACCGCGATCGAAAAGATCGTCTGCTCGATCATCTCCCGGAGTGCGAACTGGCTCATGACAACCGGATTCTCCCGGTCAATGGACGGAAGCGAAGCAAACTCAGTCCCGTCTTTTCCGGCAATCCGAAGCTCGGTGTTCTCGCATGTAATCCGGATCTGAAGATTGCTGTCCGTCGTGATCGTCACCTCGCTGTTTGGAAGCTTGGAGACAATGTCTGAAAACAGCTTCGCGTCGATGCAGATCAGCCCTCTCTCATCGATCTCCCCGGAAACGACTGTCTCAATACCCAGTTCCGTATCGGTTGCCGTAAACTTGATCTGATCGACCGTCGCATCAATCAGGATGCAGGTCAGAATGTCCATCGTTGTCTTGCCTGGGATCGCACTCATAACGGTCCGAATCGCTCTTTGAAGCTCTGTCTTTTGTGCTCTGATTATCATATCGGCATCTCCCTTATGATGATATCTGCTGACTGTATCTGTATCCTCTCTGTCCTGCATGGCCTTGTTTCTGATTCATGGACGCATCTGCGTCGGCAGGAAGGAAGCAGTAATAAGAAAAATCATCAGTACCCTTATTATAGCGCTGTGGATATGTGGAAAACTCCTGAAAATGCTTGATTTATGCGGATTTCCGGAGACAATTCTGTGTGAAAAACTGTACCAGGTCATCCACAATGCGTCCGAATCATCCTGATTTTATCCACCCGGGTTGATCTTCCGCTTCAGGACATCGATCGTTCTCTGCATGTCAGGGTACTGCGACATCTCGTCCTCAACAGCCGTGATGCCGTGCATGACGGTCGAATGGTCCCTTGCCAGCACCTTTCCGATGGATTTGTATGGAAGATCCAGCATCTCCCTGCAGAGATACATCACAATCTGGCGAGGCTGCGCAATCTCTGCATTGCGCTTTTTTGAAAGAATATCGGCTCTTGTGATCCCGAAATGCTCCGAGACGATATCGATGATTGTATCGGCCGTGATCGGCTGCCCTTCCTCCGGGGATATGAGGTCCCGCAGGGCGTCCTTTGCCAGCTGGATATCGATCGGCCGCCCGTGGTCGAGCCGGCTGAAGGCAATCAGCTTGATCAGGGCTCCCTCCAGCTCACGGATGTTGGACTTGATGTTGGTTGCAATGTACTGCAGAACCTCATTGTCCACCTGATACCCTTCTGTCTCCGCTTTCTTCTGCAGAATGGCCATCCGGGTCTCGTAATCCGGTTTTTTGACATCTGCTTGAAGTCCCCAGGCAAGACGGTTCTTCAGCCGGTCATCAAGCGCGTCAAATTCCTTCGGAGGCCTGTCCGAGGAGATGATGATCTGCTTGCTCTGGTCAAACAGGTCGTTGAACGTATGGAAAAATTCGTTTTGCGTTGCGTCCTTTCCAATGATGAACTGGATATCATCGATCAGGAGAACATCAATGTTGCGGTACTTGTGGCGGAACGCATTGAGCATACTCACGTTGTTGGAATTCTTGAGTGCGGAGATCAGCTCATTGGTGAAGACCTCGGAAGAGACGTAGCGCACAATCTTGTCCGGCTGTGTCGTGATGATGTGATGCGCGATCGAGTGCATCAGGTGTGTCTTTCCGAGGCCGGATCCTCCATATATAAAGAAGGGATTGTACACCTTTCCCGGCGCTTCGGCGATTGCGACAGCGGCTGCATAGGCAAAACGGTTGTTTTCACCTACAACAAAGGTATCGAAGGTGTAGCGTGGGTTGAGTCCTGCCTCCTCAAGCGCAAGCCTGGCCTTCGGCGGAATCTCCTCCTCAGTTTCCTTCTTCTTTGCCTGATTGGCTGTCCGCAGCCGGTTCTCACGCGCCTGCTCGGGTGTGATATATTCCAGCTCGTACTCCACTCCTGTCATCTCCGCAATCGCGACCTTCAGCTGGATGGTATACTTCTTCTGAATATACTCGATTGCCATCTGTCCGTTCGGGACAAGGATGCTGATCGTGTTTCCCTCAATCTGAAAGATGGTCAGCGGCTTCAGCCATGCCTTGAACGCGACGTCAGAGACTTCATATTCCTGATGGACATTCTCCAGAATGTCCGCCCATTTCTCTTCTACAACTTCCATAAGTCACAACCTGCACTTTTCATACGATGCGGAAAAATGTCAAAATTTGACACGAATATTTAAAGTTTACTTGAAAGCTGTGTTTTTTTCAACAGCAGGGCAGAGGGAGGTGTGGATAACTTCATTTCCGGGATGTGGATACAGAAATACGTGTTTTACGGGATTTTCAGACCGGAATATAGAAAAATGCACCTGTGAACACACAGTTGTCCACCGCGCTTTCTGGAGATATCCACATAAAAAGGTGGATAAGTTTTCTGCTTGACGGGGCATACGCTTCTGCATATAATTATAGCGATGTTTTCTCGATTAACTGTGTACGGACTGTTTCCCTATAGCAGAAAAGAATATGAGAGAATAGACCGGCAGCTGTTGAAGCAGCCGGGAATCGGGAGCAAAGGGGGTGTTTGAACCATGGCAAAGATGACATTTCAGCCGCATAAGAAGCAGTATCACAGAGTCCACGGGTTCCGCGCCAGAATGGCGACAAAGGGCGGAAGAAAGGTTCTGGCTGCAAGAAGAGCAAAGGGAAGAAAAGCTCTTACCGTCTGATGCGGATATTGAACTTAGCAGGGAATTATGATGAAAGAGTTTCGGAGATGCTCGAAGCTCTTTCTTCATATTATGCAGTGTGCAGCCCCGTCTGAGGGGCGGGCGATTTGGCAGATATTTATGAAATACTCGAATACATCAGAAAGTCTGAAAGACAATCGGGATTTCCAGAAGGTGTACCAGTATGGAAAGTCTGCTGCAAACCGGACACTCGTTCTGTATATGTACCCGCGGGCTGAGAAGATGAGACAGCTGGAGCAGGGGGAAGGGGAGAAAGTACCCCGGATGCCCTATTCCTGGAAGACGGCGGGGTATACGAAAAACCGTGTCGGCATATCGGTGAGCAAAAAAGTGGGAAACAGCGTCGTGAGACATCATCTGTGCAGACTTGTGAGAGAAAGCTATCGTTTGAATGAAGATAAATTCGACAGGGGCCTC
This sequence comes from uncultured Lachnospiraceae bacterium, assembly GCA_900555005.1. The sequence goes on from USJM01000005.1 coordinate 21,992, forward strand.
GATCTTGTCGTGATCGTCAGGCCGGGCGCGAGAGAACTTCCGTTCTCTGATATTGACCGCGCGCTGCTCCATGTATCCCGTAAGCTCGGGGTGCTTCAGAAGACAGAGGGAGCAGAAAAGAAGAATACAATCGGGGAGAGCAGATGAAACATATGATGATCAGGGCAATCCGCTGGTATCAGAAGTATCTGTCTCCACTCAAGACCACCCGCTGTCCGTATATTCCGACCTGCAGCAACTATGCCCTGCAGGCAATCGAAAAGTACGGTGCGCTGAAGGGCGGCATACTTGCAGGCTGGAGAATTCTGAGGTGCAATCCATTTTCGCACGGAGGATACGACCCGGTTCCGTAAGGAGAAAGGATAATCATGAGCTTACTTACTCAGAGCAACAAATTTCTGATCGGCCCTGTTGCCGTTGGGCTGGGGTGGATCATGGCTGGTCTGTTCTGGCTGATGTCCCTGATCGGGATCAGCAACATCGGTCTGGCCATCATCCTGTTCACCTTCGTGATTCTCATGGCAATGCTTCCGCTCACGTATCGACAGCAGAAGTTTTCCAGGATGACGCCTCTGATGCAGCCGGAGCTGAATGCCATCCAGAAGAAGTACAAGGGAAAGACAGATCAGGTCTCGATGCAGAAGATGAA
>USJM01000006.1 GCA_900555005.1 uncultured Lachnospiraceae bacterium
CCGGGACGAGATCAATTTCCGGGATCTGGGCGGATACCGGTCTTCAGACGGGCGAACCATTCGCCGGGGCTGCTTTTACAGAAGCGGCGGCCTGTACAAGATGAATGATTCGGAACTTACCTTCCTGAAATCACTCCACATCCGCACGCTGCTTGATCTGCGGACGAAGGAGGAGGCTGCCAAAAAGCCCGATCCTGTAATGCCGGACGTCACAGTTCTGCAGCACAGCGGCGTCGTTTCTGCGGGAGGCGAGGAGATCGATTTCTCTCCTGCCGGAATGAAGCAGCTTGGGGAAGCAGGCCGCACTCAGATTGAGAATATGCATAAGTATTATCAGATGATGCCGTTTCACAACGAGGCTTTTCACATCCTGATGCAAGAAGTGATCTGCGGGCATGTTCCTGTCCTGTTTCACTGTGCAACCGGAAAGGACCGCACAGGCGTCGCCGCGATGATTCTCCTGCTGTTGCTTGGCGTACCGGAGCAGACTGTCCTTCAGGATTACCTGCTCAGCAATTTCTATCGCCGCGATGTCATCCGGCGGCACATGGAAGAAGACCAGGCGGTCATACGGCTGCACCCGGAGCGGGAAGCTCTTCTGCAGCTGCAGCATGGCGTTTCCCCGAAGATCGGCCGGGAAATCCTGGAGAACATCCGGAAGACCTTCGGCGGATATGAGGGATATTTTGAGAAAGAATACGGACTGGGGCAGGCAAAGATTGAAAAGCTGCGAAACAGGTACCTGGTCTGACCGGTGTCGGGCCTTACCTGTGTCAGGGCTTATCGATTGAGTGAATCTATATATTCCGACGGTGTCATGTCCATCACCTCATGGAATACTTTGTTGAAATACTTTCTATCTGTAAAACCAGTTTCATAAGCCACATCTTTTAGAGTTGCACCGCCTTCCTTCAGCAGGAGAAGGGCACGGCTAATCCGGTAACTCTTGATAAACTTTGAAAACGTCTGACCAACATCCCTTGCAAAAAGATAGCTCAAATATTCAGGTGTAATATTCAGCTGTTCGGCAATGTGCTGTTGATTCAGATTGCACTTGTATCCACTCTCAATTATATCCAGTGTGCTCTTCACCAACGGATGCGCTTCCGGAAACTGCCCTCGCAAACTTTCTGTAGTTTCCTCCCGCCCTCCTGTTCCATTCGTCTCAATTTTTAAAAGAACTCTCTTCAATTCGTCCTTCATAGGTGGCTTCAGAATATAATCATCGCATCCAAGCTGCATGGCCGCCCGCGCATATTCAAACTCGGCATAGGCACTCACAAGCACAAAATGCGTATGATAATTCTGACTTCTTGCAGCCTCAATGAGTTCAATGCCGGACAAATATGGCATTTTGATATCCGTAAAAACTACATCTGGATGCTGTTCCTGAATCATTTCCAATGCGGTTCTTCCATTCGACGCTAAACCGACAATCTGATAGTTTTCTCCGAGAGACCGAATCATTTCCCTGAGGCCTTCTCTCGCTCTCTGTTCGTCTTCTGCAATCACGATCTTCATTCACAAAAACCTCTATCCAGGAACCGTCCCACTACAGATACTCTTCTTCAGCGTCATCCTGTAAAAAAGTATGAGGCAACGGCAGTTCAAGAAGGAACCGGGTTCCTTTCCCTTCTCCTGTCCAGAACCGGATCCCCAATTTTTCTCCGTAAAAGATTCTCAATCTTGCTGCAACATTCTCAAGTCCGATCCCAGTCCCCTCCATATGGAAAAATGCAGCGGATGATAGTTTTTCCTGTACAGCACGACTCTGTTCCGCGCTCATCCCGCAGCCATTATCTTCTATAAGGATTTCCATTCTGCCATCTTTTCCCATTCGTCCTGTTACACTGATAAAGCAGTCCTTTTCCTTCTCTACAAACCCATGTCGAATTGAATTTTCAACGAATGGCTGGAGAAACAGCTTGCAGCACGGCCATTCCAGATACTGAGGCGGAAATTCAACCCGATAATCAAATCGGTCCATCAGCCGGAACTTCTGCAGCGCAAGGTACTGTGTCACCCAATTTACTTCATCACCGAGTGTTACCGCCCTTGTTGAGCTTGAATAAGCATAACGCATAATATCCGATAGCTTTCTCAACATCTCAGAAACTTCCTCGTTCCCCTGTTCCGCGGCACTCATGTTAATTGCATTCAGCGTATTACAAAGAAAATGGGCATTGATCTGAGATTCCAGTGCATGCATCTGTGCATCCGCAGTCTTCTTGATTGCCTGAATTTGTTCCTCATTCTGACGGGCATTTTTCTCTTTCCATTCTTCCAATGCGTCAGCCATCTCATTGTAGTTCTCAGCGAGTTTCCAGATTTCATCCTCTCCTCTGATCTCAATACGCGTCTTCCACACACCCTTTCTGACGCTATTCATCGCTTTTTGGATACTTCGAATTGGAGAGAGTGCTCTTCTTGTCATAATAAATTGAACTGCACTGATTAACAAGATGGCCAGCAACAGAACTGTGACTCCCTTGCGGTATCGCATATGGATGATCCCGTTTAATCTTTCTACATCCAATGCAATATTGAGATTCCATCCCGTTTTATCGATTTCAGTCGATACAATTTGATATTTTCCTTCAGGCGCGATGTTTTCCAGCTTCATCCCGACCATACCGGATTCAGGAGCATACAATAGATTCCCGCTCTGATCCGTGATAAATGTATCTGTATAATTATTCGACATGCCAGCAATTTGGCTGAAAAATGCACTTACAGAAGACAGTTCAAAACTCAGGACAAGGATGGAGTCAACCTGATCAGGCGATGTATTCCCCGGAAGGGAGAATGCTATATTGATCATATTTCTGCAGGTGTAAACAGGTGCCTCCTGAGTATGAAAGATAAACTGATTCGGTTCAGTGGTCCACACGCACTTCGGAACGGTATTCTGTTTCAACTGATCAAACAATTTACTTGAAAGGTTTTCAAGTAATCGCTCATTGCCCTGATTCCAATATGCTTCAGTCCCGGTCAAGTTACCGATCACACGGTTCCTTTGAAAAAGGATGTTCCCATCGGCAGTCATAAGCAGAACGTTAATCAGTTCTCCTCCACTCTCCTTAAAAGTCTGCTCCAACTCATGTCTCAGCGTCAGCTTTGAGAGTGTGTCGTCCGGATCTTCCCTCAGCGCAGTTGCCGACTCTATCAAATCAGCATTCAGGGATAACTTTGCCCCAACTTGTATGACGTTATCGATATTTCTTCTGATTGTACTCTCCTCAGTGTTGAGAAGAACTTTATCTGTCTGTGTAGAATTTTCAATCAGATACTGCAGATATTGTGTTTGAAGATAAAACAGGAAGGCCATTGATGCTCCAACAAGTGAGAACATCATAATGATAGATACCCTCAGAAAATAGTTGGTACGGAGAGCCCTGATAAATCGCTTCAGAAATCCACCTGGACTTTTGATACGACTCCTTTTATATGCACCCTTCCAGTTCACCTGCTCCTCCCCATTCTGCGGTCAGTTATAGGTTTATTATTCTAGTGCAAACTCATCAATTGCAATTACTGTAGTATGATGATACCACTTCTGCCCGATTAATTCCTTCTGATCCTCTGTACGCTCCACATTATTCTACCTTGCCCCGAAAAGACTGAATTTTCTTTTCAACCAAACCGTTCAAGAGCCAGGTAAAGAACCCGGGAACCAGAAGAATAGTCAGCGGAAACCGATATACTGCATAATATCCTGCCATCAATAATGCAATCCCTGCTATTGTTTGCAGAGGATAATGATAGGTACAAAATACTGCCGGCTTTAAGTACCATCCAAATGACATGCGATATCTCGATATCAGTGGAAACAAAAAGCAGCAGACTGCCATGACCGCCAGAAACAATACCAGGTAAAGTGCACACAATAACCACTGCACATGCCCATGAAATAATTTACTGCTTATCCCGAAATTCAGCAGGAAGAGAACCGACAGCAAAAAGCTGGCAAGTCCGTGCAGACTTCCCATTTTTAACGAATTTTTCCAGGTAGCCCAGAAACGTTCGGTCACACTTTCTCTGTCTTCCACTACAGACCTGGAAACAGCATCATAAATTGCCGCTGCTGATGCCCCAATTGTGACAATCGGCAGGCTTCCAAGAATCCACCAGATTGAAACAAGCATAAGGTCAAACGCTTTACTTCCCCATGTAAATACCGGACCACCATATGCAAAAACACTCTTCTTGGACATATTGCTTACCTGCTATAAAGAAGGGATTCCCATCCATCATGTTTTTCCCTGCACATACAGAAAGATGAGAATCCCTGCATCAGTATGTTATTCGAAGCAGAACCCATTCCTTGTGAACACTGGAATCTGCTCAAGCGGAGCTGAAACCTCTACTCTTGTTCCCCCTTCATAGATTTCCCCTGTCCAATAGTTCTTCCATGCAGCCCCGTTAGGGAAATACACTGAAAGTCTTCGTTCTCCTTCATGCATGACAGGCGCAACCAGGATATCCGGTCCGAACATGTATTCCGTCTCGCAGTCCCAGCATTCCTGATCCTCCGGGAAATCATAAAAGAGCGGCCGCATGACCGGTGTTCCCTTGTCATGTGCATCCTTCATTACTTCAGTGATATATGGTTTCATTGCTTCACGAAGGAACAAATATTTCTTCAGGATCTCATATACCTCAGGTGTATAACTCCAGACTTCGTTGGGGGCCCCAGACACACAGGTTGCCCCGCCACTTGTCCCAACCTGTGGCTGCATCGGCCAGCGAACACCATGAAGCCGCATAACTGGACAGAAGGTTCCATACTCGAACCATCTGATGAGGAGTTCATGAAACTTCGGGTCATCCACCCATGCGCCAAAGAAGCCGCCAATGTCCGTTGTCCACCACGGAATCCCGGCAATCCCCATGCTCAATCCAGCCGCGAACTGATTCCGAAGACTCTCAAAGGAAGACATGATATCACCGGACCAGACCAATGCGCCATACTTCTGGGATCCTGCCCACGCACAGCGCAACAGATTAATGATATTATCCTGACCTTCCGCCTTCATTCCGTCAAAGAAAGCCTTTGCGTACATCACCGGATAGATATTGCCAACCTCCACATCCGGCCCAAGGAAATACCGATAATTGTCATAATCATAGTATGTGTATTCCGGCTCTGCCTCATCGAGCCAGAATACCCTGATTCCCTTGTCATAATAGTTCTGCTTTGCCTTCCCCCAGACATACTTCCTCGCATCTGGATTTGTAGCGTCAAAATGGAGCGTATTTCCCTGGAAATCCATAGAAATCGGATACCCGCGGTCTACACGGATCAGATACCCTTTTTCATTCATCTCCTGAAAATTCTCACTCCTGTAGTCCACCGTCGGCCAGATCGAAACCATCAGCTCGATCCCCATCTCTTTCAATTCCCTGATCATTGCATCAGGGTCCGGCCAATAGACCGGGTCGAACTTCCATTCTCCCTGCATCGGCCAGTGGAAAAAGTCGATCACAATCACAGAAATCGGGAGACCTCTTTTTTTATATTCGCGGGCGACATCGAGGAGTTCTTCCTGTGTCTGATAGCGCAACTTGCACTGCCAGAACCCCATCGCATAGTCAGGCATCATCGGAACTTTTCCCGTCACTGAAGCATACGCTTCCTCTATTTCTGAAGGCGTGTCTCCTGCTGTAATCCAGTAGTCCAGTTTCTTTGTAGATTCCGCCTCCCAGGTTGTAATATTTTTTCCAAAATTCACTCGTCCTACAGCAGGATTATTCCAGAGGAATCCATATCCCAGAGATGAAATCATAAATGGAACTGAAGACTGTGAGTTTCGATGCGCCAGTTCCAGGTCCATTCCCTTCTGGTTCAGATAAGGCTGCTGATACTGACCCATACCAAAAATTTTTTCCTCTGGATTTGATACAAATCTCGCCTTCAGATGATAGTCTTCACTTCCAATGATTGCCTTGAATTCACGTGCATCCACCATCAGGGAACTTGTTGTACTGCTCTGCATATCATTCTTGTTTCGAAGATACTCCTCAAGCAGAAGTTCTCCCTTTTCATTACGGAACTCAATTTTCCCGATGTTATTAATAATTGCGTGATTTTCCCATTTGTAATCTGAGCCTCCAGCTCTCCAATCCTGATTTCTGAATGGCTCTCTGGAACCTCCTCCGTCAATGCCCATTTTTCCTGCGGCATCTCTGCGCACTTTGTAGCCGTTACTCGAAAACTATTCTGTCCCCATGGAGCAATCATCAGTTTCTCCGCCCCGAGCCTGTAGCAAAGGGCATTTGCTTCCGTAAAATAATACCCGAATCTGCGCCTGGTCTGTCCGGCGACTTCCGCAGACGCGGTTCCCATTGAATTCATGATAGCCTGTTCTCCCATATGTGTTTATCCTTTCTGTTTATTATTCCTTTACTGCTCCCGCCGTCATTCCCCCGACAATATATTTTTGAAGGAAGATAAACATTAATATGACTGGTAGTACCAGAATCGCCCCATAAGCCATGATACAGTTCCATTTCGTCCCATATTTGCTCTGGAACTTGTGAATGTTTGCAGTAAGCGGCCGCATCTCCGGCTTGACATTAAAGGTCATAGAATACATCAGATCGTTCCACCCATTCAGGAAGGAAATCGTGACGATCGTGATAATCCCAGTTTTAACCGCCGGAATCATTACAAGAAAAAATGCCTGCAATGCGTTGCAGCCATCGATTCTGGCTGCTTCATCAAGCGTAACCGGTACGCTTTTGAAGTATGGTCTGAGCGTGACAACCGCAAACGGCACCGAACCCGCGGCGATTGCAATCGGTGGCGCGGCATAGGTTCCGAGAAGATGCATTTTGCTGAATGTCAGGTACATTGGTGTCAGCATCAGTGACGCAGGAAGCATCTGCGCAACCAGAAAGATAAGAAGAAATGCCTGATAGCCCCTCACCTTATAACGGCCCATTCCATATGCTGCCGGAATCCCGAACAGCATCGTCAATACCATCGTAAAAAGGCCATTTAAAAAACTGTTTTTCAAAGATGCAATGAAATCCTTGTCTCCCAGATTCGCCATCCACGGGTCAATTGTGAATTCATGCGGGAAATATGTCAGTACTTTGCCGAATGTTTCCATGTCCGACTTGAAAGAAAGCTGAAGCATCCAGTAAATCGGAAACAGAAAGACCACCGCGATGATGACTGCAATAACTGACAACCTGAGATTTCTATGCCATTCCCTTGAATGCCTGCGTTTTTCGGAAGCAGGCAAGGATTTTATCCTGTCAGACTCCTGATTCATGCCTCTTCCTCCTTGTCATCTTTTCTGAGCAACAGTAAATACAGGATTCCAATCAACAGCAGGCAAAGAAACAGTACAATTGCAACTGCTGATCCCTTAGAGAATTGATACTGTGTAAAGGAGAGCATATAGGAGTAGGTTCCTAAAACATCCGTCGAATTCAGCGGGCCTCCCGCCGTCATGATAAACATCAAATCAAATGCACGAAACGTATAAATGAATCCAAGCATCAACACTGCAAGAATGGAATCCTTCATCAGCGGCATCGTGATCTTCCAGAACTGCTGCATTCTGCTGGCTCCGTCAATTGCAGATGCTTCATAAACATCTTCCGATATGTTCGACATTCCGGATATCAGCAGGAGCATATTGAATGGAATTCCCACCCAGCAATTCATAATCACGACGGCAATCATGGCAGTTGACGTAGATGTCAACCATGCCGGTCCTGCTATACCGATCTTCGAGAGTAAGTCATTAATTAGACCGCTATTTAAAAACAGATTCTGTCCGAGCAATCCGGTGACAGCCATCGGCATCATGTACGGAATCAGCATGAGTCCTCTGATCGGTCCGGATAATGTAAACTTTTTGTAGAAAAAAAGCGCCAGTAAATACCCGATCGTAAACTGAAAAATCAGGCTTCCGATTGTGAATACAAATGTATTCTTCAGAACCAGAATAAATGTCGGATTATGGAACAGCTCTATATAGTTCTGAAATCCAATGAATTTCGATGTCCCGGTCGCAAGGTTACGGACACTGGTATCTTTGAAACTTAAAATAAAATTGTAGATAATCGGGTATCCTACAACCACAAGCATATACAGAACTCCCGGAAGAATAAAGCCATATGCCTCCTTCGTCCGCCTGCCATTTGATCTTCTTTTTTTTGAAGTCATGTATTTTCTCCCCGTCTTTCCTGGTACAGTCCTGATATGGAGATTGCCGGCCTCCCCAGGGAGGAGGGCCGGCAATCTCCGAAATAACTTTTACATTACTGTTCCGGAAGCGGGTCGCTCTCCAGAATTGGTGCAATAACATCATTTGCAGCCTTCAGAGCATCTGCCGCAGAGTCTCCATTCAGGAACACCTTCTGCGCAGCAGTGTAAATCTGCTCGGAGATCGTCGGCCACTGATCATGCGGTCCACGTGCAAGTGCTGTATCCATCTGTTTCTGGAAGATCTTGAAGTTGTCCTCCTGATAAGTGTAAACCGGTGCCGCATCCGATCTTGTAGCAAGCTTGCCGGATTGTACCGCCCAGCGCTCCTCACTGTCCTTTGACATGAACCACTTCAGGAAATTCACTGCTTCATCGACGTCTTTACATCCAGTGCAAACGCCAAAGTTCTCACCTCCAATTGTGGAGCTGGAGGTTCCCTCGTCGCCGGTTGGGAGAGTCGTGATCTGATACTCAAAAGCGCCATTTACATCATTGTCAATCGATGCCAGATGCCATGTTCCAATCTCAGCAAATGCAGCTTTCCCGGCACAAAACTGGTTGTAAGCATCCGCCTGTGTCCAGTTGACACACTCGGGACTCATCTGACCATTCTTTACAAACCCTCCGAGTACATCCAGCCCAATCGCTGCCTTCTCATCTGTCAGATTCGTTAAAGATGTCTTTGTTCCGTCATGTGTTGCGACAATCCACGGAAGGAGCTGGAAGGTACCTTCCTCGGTTGAGATCGCACACATCGCAAATCCAAACTGACTCTTGTCCGAGTTTGTTGTCTTCTCAACATCTTCCTTAAACTCATCAAGGCTTGTCGGAAGTTTGTCAATGCCAGCCTCTTTCAACGCATCCATATTTGCGGCCAGTGTCAGGCAATTAGAATTCTGTGGAAGGCCATAGATTTTACCATCCGCATCTTTACAGGACGAAAGCGGTCCCGGGAAAAACTTATCCAAATCTTCCCAATCACCTAGCTGCTTTGTGACATCTTCAAATACACCAAGCGATATATAAGATTCCATATCCGGAGAATCGACCATTCCAATGTCCGGAAGCTCTCCTGAAACGGCTCCGATTGTGTACTGGTTCATCAGTTCCTGACGTGCAACATACGTCGGATTGATATACACTTTGTCCTGGAGTTCATTGTATTCATTCGCGAAATCAATAATTGCTTTTGCATCAGCTGCCGCATCAAAATAATGCCATAGTGTCAGCTCCTCCGCATTTTTTGTGTTAGGATTCAGCGTCGCTCCTCCAGTTGCCGTAGCTTCCGTCTCCCCGGCAAATACGGGTGTACAACCAACTGCAAGGCTTAGTGCCATCGCTCCTGCTAATACAACAGATGCAGCTTTCTTTTTCATATTTTTCCTCCTTTTATTGTGCATGTTGCACATTATTTCTTTCTCATGAGCAAAGATTATCATTGTAATAACGTTTAAACAACTTATATTCTTGAAATAGCGGTGATGATTTTCGGTTATAATTTTAATATTATGGGTATATTTTTAATATTTTTTGCTATTTTGACGATTCATTAAGGAATCACCTTTAACCGCTAACGTTAACAATCACGCTTGCATCCAATTTTAAAAGGGACTGCCGCAACAATTTGCCTTAGTGCGACAGCCCCTTTCTCAAACTTTATCAGAACACAATGTTTATTCTTCCCGCATCCAGACCTGCATCTCTCCCTTTCCCCGGTTGTTCCAGCAGGCATATGGAATGGCCTTCAGCCGGCACGACTGATACACCGGCCGCTTATCGCTGTAAAGCGGATCATCGCTGCCGACGTCTTGTAATCAATCCGGCTTCCTGAGACAACTGCGCACAGCGTTCCGCCCAGCAGCTCCGGGTTCTCTTCCTCACAGATCGGTGCCGAGGTATCGATCCTGCAGCCAGCAAGATATGCCCCGTTATCAGCCTCTTCGAAGCAATAGACGGACGGTCCTCTCATGATGCAGACCTTTCCGATGTCATCGCGCACTTTCGGATTGCTGTATACAAAACGGAACGCAACATCCAGATCCAGCTCGATCAGATCACCGTCCTGCCAGCTGCGGCTGAGGTAGAGATATCCTCTGCGGTACACTGCCCGCTCTCCGGAATCGAGGTTTTTCCGGTCTATTTCTCCATGATCTGCATCATTCTTTCCCACAGATACCTTCTGTCCGTTGACCAGGAGTGTATATCTTTCCACAGAATAAGCCGGCAGCCTCAGGGCGACCACCGCATCCTGCCTGCCCTTCTCCGGCTGTACATGGATCCGGATACTTCCGGACGCCGGATAATCCGCCTCGACCGTCAGCCGCAGGGTTCCATCTGTCAGCGGAGCCTCGATCTCTCCGGCGATATACAGATTCAGTAAGCAGTATTGCCGCCAACATGAAACATATAGTTTCCCATCGATGCGAGTGTCCGTGTGATATTCGGCGGGCAGCAGGCACAGCCGAACCAGAGCTGGCGCTCTGTCTTCACGTGCCGCATCGTCGGATTATGTTCCGCTACTTCCGGAACACATTCCAGCGGATTGACATAGAAGAAATGTCTTCCATCGAGCGCGATTCCGGACAGCAGGGTATTGTACAGCGCCAGTTCCACAACATCCATATACTTTCCGTCTCTTGTGATCTGGAAGAGACGGTTTGAAAACATCGCCAGTCCGATTGTCGCGCAGGATTCCGAATAATTTGTATTGTTCGGAAGATCATAATCTGTGGTGAACCGCTCTCCATAAGCCGCCGACCCGATGCTCCCGGTCACATACATCTGTCTGCGGGCAATATTCTCCCAGAGCGCCTCACACTGCCTGAGCATCCGTTCATCACCTGTCTCAGCCGCAACGTCAGCCATTCCGCTGTACAGGTACACAGCCCGGACAGTATGTCCTTCCGCCTTGTCCTGCTCCGCCAGCGGTCTGTCCGCCTGGCAGTAGTCCATCCCAAAATCCTTGAATTCCTTAAAGATAAAGGTCCCGTTCCGATAATTGCTTTCTGACTGAAAGTAGCACGGCTGCTGCCCTCTGACATCCAGAAAATACTGTGCAAGGTGAAGATAATCCTTCTTTCCTGTATACCTGTATAATTTATACAGCGCCAGTTCAATCTCAGGATGTCCCGGGTATCCGTGCAGTTTTCCTTCTTCCGGCCCGAACACCGAGCACAGATAATCCGCCAGCTTTGCGCAGGAATTGACAAATTTTCGTTTTCCTGTCGCTTCCGCATAGGCAACCGCCGCCTCGATCATATGGCCGGCTGTGTACAGCTCATGTCCCTCAAACAGATCATAGAAACGTCCTTTTCCCAGAATGGTATTGTAGGTATTGAGATATCCGTCCGGCTCCTGTGCCCCTACAATCAGGTCGATCGCAGTATCCGCTGTTCTCTCCAGTTCCGGATCCGGCTTCTTCGCAAGAGAATATGCTGCCGCCTCCAGCCATTTTGCGACATCGGTGTCCTGAAAAACTTCTCCCTTATGAGTTCCCTTCTCGAGACCGCCTGCAACCCGGAAATTCTGCATACAGTAGCTCTTTTCCGCTCCTGGGACGCGGTCATTGATCAGCTCCCATTCGAAGGGGAGAATCACGCTGTCTACAAGACCGATATATTTATCCCAGAACGGATCCCGAATACGAATGTTCCGCAGGGGGATGTTCTGAAGCCTCTTCTCATCCATCGTGTACTCCTTTTCTGTGTCTGTCGTCATCTTACATGCTGAAATACTGCCGGCAGGCAGCTCCGTTCTCCGGTATCTCATTCGCTGCCCATCTGGCAGCGGACAATATGATCTTGCTGTCAGTCATCGTGCACATCCGACGACCTGTCATCTTCCGCCGCACCGTCCCCTGTCCGGAGGTCACAGACAGATCCTCCTTCTATGATCCTGCACGGGTAGATGATATTCGTCACCTGCTCGCTCTCATCCTCTATCCGCTCCAGCAGCATGGACAAGGCAGAGTACCCCATCTTATGGAGCGGTCTTTGAGCCGTCATCAGCGGCGGAATGAGCTGCCGGGAAAACTCGGCATAAACAAATTCCGTCACCGACAAATCATCCGGCACGCGAAGCTCCAGCTCTGCCGCGGCATTATAGACGCCAAGTGCCATCTCATCATTCATTGCAACTATAGCAGTCGGCCGTTCCTGCTTTGGAAGGAGATCTTTTTTTGTTCCACCGTCCTTTCCCGTCAGGATTCGGATTGCAGCGGCTTTTCCCTTTTGAAAGTCATATTCTCCGCATTCGTCCCAGCTTTCCGGCAAGGTAATTCCCGCTTCCTGCAGCGCCTTCAGAAATCCTTTCCGCCTCAGCCTTGCAGGTTCGGAGGTCGCGTATCCCCCGATCAGCGCAATCCGCCGGTGTCCTCTGTCTATTACATTTCTTGTAATCCTGTACTCAGCCTTCTCATTGTCGTAGCGCACGGAGGAAGCCTCGCCATCGGCGGTATAACAGTAGCAGTAGACGACGGGCTTCCCTGCCTTTTTGAGCACGTTATCCATCAGCCGGTCGTGCATACCGATATAGATGATCCCATCTACCTGCAGCCCCAGAAGAGTCTGTACAGCTTTATCAATGTCTTTTTGGAATCCGGTCAGTTTGTCAAAGCTGTTGTCAATCTTGCGCACCATCTGCAGGTTGCTGAGAATCGTATAACAGTTTTTCTCATCTGCCATCCGATTGATTCCATCTATGATATATGGCGTATGCCAGACTGTGATATCCTCAACCAGGATCCCGATCAGTCCTGTTCTGTTTTTTCGGAGACTCCCCGCCAGTTTATTCGTCCGGTACCCTGTCTGCCGGATGATATCCTGTACCTTCTTCCTTGTCTCTTCGCTGATGTGTCCGGAGTTGTTGATAACATAGGAAACTGTAGCGGTTGAAACACCTGCCCGCTGTGCGATCTCTTTGAGCGTCAAAGTTTTCACCTCTCTGTCTGATTCCCGACGATCCATACCTTTTCATACCTCATACATCCCTCTTTGTACAAGTACTTTCCGGAAGAAACCGTCTGTTATCCCTTCAGACCGGAGGTTTTGATTCCTCCCTCAAGATGTTTCCCGGCTGTCAGATAAAGAATCATCGGCGGAATAATCATCAGAGAGGATGCCGCCATGATGGAGGGCCAGTTGATCACGAAAGCATTCCCGGAGGTGTACATATAAGATGTCATGAGCGCGATCGTAAGCGTTCTCCATTTGTCCGAATTGATATAGAATACAGGCTGTGTCAGTTCATTCCACCAGAACACAGAAGAGAGAATCCCGATTGTGACAAAGGTCGGCTTTGAAATCGGAACGATGATTCTTGAGAACACCTGGAACTTCGAGCATCCATCCATAATGGCCGCCTCATCCAGCTCCTTCGGAATAGAGCGGAAATACTGGCGAAGCAAAAACACGTTGTACGGATACGCGAAGAAAGAGGGGACGATCATCGGCAGCAGGGAATCCAGCCAGCCGATCTTTCCGAACATAATATACTGCGGAATGATCAGTGCGATGTTCGGAATCATCATAGTTGCAACGATGATTGAGAATATGACATTCTTCCCCCTGAATCCAGCCTTGCAAGCGCATAGGCAACAAGGGAGGAAGACAGCAGCGTTCCTACGGTATTGCCGATGATCAAAAGCAGCGTGTTCCGGATATAAAGTCCGATTTTTGACTGTGTGAAGATATAGATGTAGTTTTCAAAGGTCGCTTTCTCTGGAATGATCTTTGCACTGGTTGTAAATTCCGTGAGCGTCTTAAATCCGCCGGAGAAAATCCAGACAATCGGGGCAAACATGATCACAGCTACAAGGATCATCACTGCGTACAGGGCGATTCCTCTTCCTGTTTTCTTATGTGAAGCTTTCATTACATGGCTCCTCCTCACGTCTCGTAGTAGACTGTCTTCTTTGAGATCGCGAAAATCACAATCCCAAACAAGGCGGCAATTACAAACAGTACAACCGACAAGGCACAGGCATACCCGACTTTCATATTGCTGAAGGCTTCTTTATAAATCAGAAGACTCAGCACCTGCGTCATGCCTTTCGGATCCCCATTTTCCCCTGAAAGCGGATAGAGAAGCGCAAAGGAGCCGTTCAATGCGCTGATGGCGCCGTTGACAGCATTGAACAACACAAGCGGAGATATCATCGGAAGCGTGATATGCCAGAATTTCGTCCAGGATCCAGCTCCGTCGAGCTCGACAGCCTCATAAAGATCCTTCGGCACATCGGCAATTCCGGAGCGGAAGATCAGCATCATCTGCCCGGTATTATATGTAAAGAGTGTCACAAAGAAGACCGCAAGATAGACTGTCTTTGGATCCATAAGCCAGTTGATCGTCACGTTCTTTCCTGACAGACTCCCCAGAATCGCATTCAGAAGGCCTCCGTCTTTCCCGAACATCGTTCTGAATGCGTATGCCAGGGCGACCGTCGGTACTACAGACGGAAGGAAGTAGAAGAACTGGAACAGACCATTCAGCTTTATTTTATTGTTCAGCAGGATCGCCAGAACCAGCGCCCAGACGGTCGTAATTACCAGCATGACAATGGTGTAAAACAACGTAACTCTCAGTGAGTTCCAGAACACCTTGCTCTTGAACATATTCCGGTAGTTGGCCAGTCCAACAAAGCTTGATGTCCCCGTCAGCTTGCGATTGGTCAGGGAATTATAGATCATGAACCCAATTGGAAAAAGCGTAAAGCACACAAAACCGATCAACCATGGCAGGCAGAACATATAAGCGATCTGAAATTTTTTCTTCGTCCCCTTCATATCCGACATCCTTCCCTTCCTCACAGAACGCTCCTTTATATCCCTGTGGGAAATCGGGCAGGGCAGATAAACTCTGTCCTACCCGATGCGGCGATTTTCCACTGTCATCTCGTGCTCCGCACTCGATCATGAGCAGTCGCCTTCATAAAAAGGGGAGCGGGTCTTCACCCTGGCCCGCCCCTCTGAGCACTTCCATTATTTGACCGGGATGAATTAATACCCAATCGTCTCAGCTGCATAATCCGACGCGTTCTTGACTGCATCCTCCGGGGACTCCTGTCCCAGAAGCGCATTGTCAAATTCTGATACCGCGTTGCTGGTTACTCCGGCTGGCAGACAAGTATACCCGAATACACCTGACTCGAGAGCGTCTGTGATTGCATCCCAGTTTTTCACTGGAGCTCCTTCCACCTTCCAAGCACCTTCAGCCGCGATCGACTTGATGGCAGACATATTGCCGGAGGCTTTGGAATTAATCGTCTGGCCCTCTTCTCCCATCAGATACTCGATAACCTTGAAGGCCGCATCTTGTTTTTCGGAATTTGCATTGATGGTATAAAAGCCAGTGTGAAGGGTATTATACTTGACCTTATTGGTTGGAATCGTCGCGATATCCCAATTGAACCCAAGTGTATCCTTATAGCTTCCGATCATCCAGGTTCCCTGCCAGCTCATAGCCGCTTTCCCAGCGCCGAAAAGATCTGAGGTATCAGAAGACGGTTCCGGCATAATTCCATCCTTCACCATCTTTGCACAATCGCTTACAAACGAAACGGCACCATCTCCAATCACCAGCTTTCCGCTTTCCGGATCATATACCTGGTCGCCGGCACCGCCGATCCCGGCCCACCACGTCTGGGTGTTCGGAAGATCCATGCCATAGACAGCGGTCGTCCCATCCTCATTCTTCTGTGTCAATTTCTCTGCCGCAGCCTTGAAATCCTCGTAGCTCCAGTCATTCGTCGGATAATCGATTCCAGCCGCGTCAAACATATCCTTGTTATAGTACATAATTTCCGCAGCCGCGCACCATGGAAGGCCATAGGTTCCGCCCAGTCCTTCCGTCAGCTTTGAGACCGCATCGATCATGTCCCCTGTGTTAATGGATGAATTTTTCAGATCGTCATCCAGATTGATGATGCCGCCCGTCTCCGCAAAATTCTTGATATCGGTCTCCCATACCACATAGATATCCGTGGATGAGTCCTTCGTGGCAACCATCTGATTCAGTTTGGACGAATAATCACTTTCCGGAATAACGGTCACATCAACCTGAATGCCTGTTGCCTTCTCGCACTGCTTGTACATATTCAGCGCGTCATCCTTGTTTGGTTCATTCCAGACTGCCAGCGTTACGCTCTCACCCGTACCGGCAGCTTCAGATGACCCTTCTGTGGATGCAGCCAGTGCAGATCCGGAAAACATACTGACCGCAAGTGTTCCTGCAAGTCCGATTGAGACAAGTTTTTTCCTCATCATGGATTTCCCCCTTCAGAACATAAAGAATGTGTCGTGATAGGTTAATCGATTAACTTTGCTGTTGATATCATAGTCTTCCATATCAAGTATTGTCAATATGACGTTTTTGCCATAATATTCAAGTATATGTTATGCAATTTGACGGTATTATCTTCTGATAGTTCCATCTCTGACACCTGTACCCTTGTTTTGGACATTTCTATCGCAATATTCAAGTCATGCGCCCCTTTTATAAAGCTTTCATTTCGTTGGTTATTGCAGCATATCAGTTAATCGTTTATTCTATATAGATCTCAGGCAGCACCCAAAAACAGGCCGGAACTGCGGATTTTCTCCGTGGTTCGGGCCTGTTTTGTTATCGTGACAGGAAGTCCCTTACACTTATGATTCTTGGGTCTTCACTGCGCGTTTTTCTCTCTTCTGGACTTCGTGATCCACTCCGCAATGTCATCCTCAGATTAAAAATCAGCTTTTACCGCTTTTCCCTTCATCTGATTCTGCAGGCGCTTCAGCGCATACACAGCAAAGTTCATCATCCGGATTTCATTCCCGTCTACAATAAAATATGAAAAGAGAACATTCGGCAGGTACGAGGGTGTATATCTTCAGTATCACGACCTCAAGATCAACAAGGACAGCATGGAGGAAATTATATCCCGTCACTGGCTCCAGGGAAAAGTATACAGATTCATATGGCATGGATTGTCAATGAAAACCAGTTGGATCACCTGTACCTGAACCTGAATGGAGATGGCAACGCCTTCGCATTCAATGATACGCTGACCAAATCCGGAGTTGTGGATATCCGTCCTACGGCCCCCCGCTCATAGAAGAAACATCATTACAAAGTGGCAGAAGCTCCCGGCCATGACAAACAGGTGGAAGATCTCATGGTTTCCGAAGTTCGGATGACGGCGGTTGAAGTTCTCCATCTTCAGGGCATAGATGATGCCGCCGATGGTGTAAACGATGCCGCCGGCGACAAGCCAGGACAGGGCGGGCGTCGAAAGGCAGCCCGCCAGCCGCGGCTGCGAGAAAGCAGCCATCCATCCCATCGCGATATAGATCACCGCGGAGATCCACTTTGGGAAATGGCGGACAAACAGAGTCGTGAGAATGCCGACCAGGCCGATTGTCCAGATGACTGCCAGAAGTTCGTAGCCATACGGTTTGTCGAGGGATATAACACAGATCGGCGTGTAGCTCCCTGCGATCAGCAGGTAGATGCTCGCGTGGTCAAACCGCTGGAGGTGCAGCGAAGAGCGCGGGCTGGCGCAGATGGCATGAAAGAGCGTGCTGGCAAGATACAGGGTTGCCATGCTCCACACAAAGACGGTCAGAGCAGCTTTTCTGTCCGGTGTAAATCCGGCCACATGAATCAGCGGTCCAGCTGCTGCCAGTGTCAGAATCAGTGCAACCAGATGTGTCACCGCGCTTCCGGGTTCTCTCAGCTTTCGAATCGTCATAACCGTCTCCTCCTTTCAGTGCCTCCTCTTTCGGGAGGCGCTTTCCATTTCACGTTTCATATTCATATTTTCTTCTTCATTCACAACCGATATGCCTATGATAAGATTGTTCTCTCTGTATGTCAAGTTATTAATAAACCGTTCACAGGATTTTCATACTTGCTTGTAAGACTTTCATATTCGTTTTACAGGATTGTGATGATTATGTTATGATGGGAACTGACAATGAAGGAAATAGCCGTTTAAATTTCGATCGAACAGGAGCAGACTTCCATGCTTAAATTCCAGCTTCCTGCTTACCAGGAAATCCCGAACGTCGGGCTTTACCTGGAGCAGACATTAAAGTATATCAACGACACGTTCTCCGCTTTCCGAAGCGTCGAGCTTACCAAGTCCATGATCAGCAATTATGTGAAGCTGGGCTATCTGCGCCGTCCGGTGAAAAAGCAGTATGACCGGGAACAGATTGCCGCGCTTCTGTTCATTGCCGTCAGCAAACAGGTACTGAGCATGGACAATATCGGAAAGCTCTTCCGGATGCAGGTGGAACTTGGTTCGATGGAGGTGAGCTATACGGCCTTCAAGGCGGATTTTGACTATCTGCTCGACAGTATCTGGAATCAGAAGGTGATGGACAGCGGCCAGGTCAGCGCATTCATGCAGCCGCAGGGTGCATACATGGCATACGAAGAGCAAAGGGAGGAAGGACAGGGTTCTTGCAATAAAAAAGGAGACAGGCCTCAGGATGGTTTTCCATCCAGCCCTGTCTCCCCTGAGGAAGCTTATATGCTGCTGTGGCAGGTTGCTTCCGCGGATGCCTACAGCATCTATCTCAACGAGCTGTTCAGTCACATGTCTGAAACGCCCCCGCAGAAGGACAGTACGAATCACTGAGAACGAGAACTGCCGCCACTTCATCGTTCCATCTGAACGAGCGTCTGCTTCATTCGGGATATCCCTAAATTCCCTAATACGGGAGCAACTGTCAAAGACGGAATGATGACTATTTTTATATTCTTGCGCGTTAGAATGTGTTAAATGAGTGTTGGGATGTGGAAAATTGCTTGTGAATCCTGAAAAAGCAAAGTCAGATACGTGCATTAAGTAAGCGTTAAAATTATAAATCACCCTGATAGCGATATTTAGCATACCGTCCCTTGTTAATTGGCTCCAATACTTGCTGGTCCACAAGGCCTCTTAATAACCTATAAGCTTTATTTTCATCAACGTGCAATAGCTGAACAACATCAGTAAGCTCTGTGGCTAAATGCATTTATTAGGGCTTCACGAAAGGCTCTCTTTTTAAAATCAGGAACCGATACGCGAAAAAATTCCATCTCATCAGTTGCCTTAACTGGATACCACGGCTGACAACCAGCATAATTCTAAAAATACTGCACTTTTCTCACCCAATTAGGTCGTTCTGGAACCGGGAAAGGTGCTCGAACGGCAGAATGAGCCTGCCGTGATACAGACCGCAGCCGTCATTCATGAGTTCGTTATTGTATGCGGTGAACATGTTGACGTCAATTTTTGAAAGATCCAGACACTGCAGTGCCATACCGCGCTCATATGCTTCGTCGAACAGCGGACATGCCCCCTCCGGGACTGCGCCCCTGCGGCGCCGGATGATGTTCTGCTCTTTTTCATACTGGCTGTGGTTCGCAGTCCCGATCTCCGCGAAATTGTCCATCTCATGAGTACGCAGCTGCACCTCGATATAACTGGACGCTGCCTCGTCAAAAAAAGCGATGTGAAGCGACCGGTATCCGGACTCCTTCGGGTGCGCGACATAATCCCGATAGTACGGGCGAACCTGCGGTGTCAGACCAGACGGCATGCTGCCGGAAACTGCCTCTTCCGGTGTCTCGCAGGCCGGCATCCCTGCAGTGCCGATTGAGTTGTTATCGATTCCGTCTTCAGCCGCTTCCCCGCCTCGCCGAATGGCCGGCTCTGCCGTGAACGACCGCTTCTCGAGGAACGCCGGCAGGGCGTTGGCAATCTCATAGAGATAGCGGATCTCCTCCTGCTCCCTGTCTTGTCCCGGGCGCAGGTGGCATGCCGGCATGGACAGCACAATCCGGTATGCAATGAAGTCCCGGAAATGATTCAGCTGCCTCTGCAGCCCTTCGATCGGCGGAAACGCATGGTGCTTCACGTAGTAGTCGTAGATATACTCTGTGATGTACCCGTTGAACTTCTCCTCCGACCGGATGACGGACTTGATCCTGCCCCTGAAGGTGAAGGCTAAATAAGGATATTCGGAGGCCATGTACTTGTAAAACTCCCGGATCCGGTTGGACTGAAAGGTCAGGAAGTCATTGTGTTCAAGCTGATACAGGATTCCCTCCAGGAAACGGCTGTGCTGAAAGTCGATGGCGGCCCGTCCGAACGCTGTATCCACCGTCTGACTGCCATCCGGGACACATCCCTGCATGCGCATTTCCGCGTCCGTGCCAAGGTCCGCCGAATACCGCCTTAATATCTTCAGGACCGTATCCCCGGCATACAGATAATCATTCAGACTGATCATGCCGTCCACCTCCCTTACAGCAGCTTTCTAACCATCCAGCGCAGGGGCTGTTTATCTGTGCTGGTTTCCCTGCGCCGGTTTCCCTGCGCTGGTTTCTCCGCGCTTCACCACGTGATAAAACACCCTCAGTATATGCGAAATCGTGTTATCAGGCAATGCCAGGGCTCTGCCCTGCCCGATTCGGCGGCTCCGCCGTCATCTCGCGCGCCGCACTCCATGATGACCGGCCGTCTTCACGAAAAAGCAGCTGGTTTCCCGGCTGCCAGCTCACTGGTTCGATAGAGTTTTTATTCCGCCCAGGTTGTCGGTCCATCCTCGCTGACCCCCGCTTCCTTCAACAGGTCTTTGTTGATGTAGTAGAGAACCGGGTTGCTCAGAGAATACGGAATACCAACCTGATCACCCTTGCTGTTGACAGCGAGGTTCAGAACATTTGGAAGAAAATTGTCGGAAAGAAAGGTAGAATCTTCAGAATCAAACTTGTCGATGGCGTCCTGAGGAGACGTATATGAGAAATTGTTGGAGAAATAATCAAGAAACGCCCAGCCAATCTGCACAACTGCCGGATAATTGCCGGTCGCTGCCTCTGCCTGGAGGTTCTGCATCAAGCCCTTGTACATATCCGGGTTGTATTTTGCCGTGACCTCGATGTGGTCGTTGCTCTCGTTGAATTTCTGAACGAGTTCATCGACCGTCTTGCCGCCCTGTTCCTCGGAATTGCAGTGCCAGTACTCGATCTTGACCTTGTCTGTATCCCCTGCATAGAAGACCGCCGGGACAGCCATCGCTGCCATCGCACCGGTCAGGATCATTGCAGCAAATCTGGTACCGTTTCTTTTCATGAATTCCTTCTTCTGTAAGCAATGGTTTAAAATAATCAGCTAACAGCAAGGAGGATATCAAAATTGTCTGTAAAGTGCTATCTGATTTCAGAGGAATTCCGGTAAGACTTTTGTAAATTGAAACACGGCAGGGTATAATCGAAAACAGAATTTCATCAACGAAAAAAGGGAGATCCTATATGACCATGAAGCATCGTGCCCGGGCTTCCCGGGACCTGACATTCCCTTATGCACGCCTGCAGATGTTTTACTGGATGAACATGGCGGTGACGGCAGGCTATGCAAGTTTCTTTCTTCTCGGGGCAAAACTGACCAATTCTCAGATTGGACTCCTGCTGGCGGCGGGAGGACTTCTGTCTGCCCTGATTCAGCCTCTTCTGGCAGCCTTTGCTGACAAGTCTTCCAGCTTGTCCGTCCGCTTCCTGATGATGCTGATGTCTGCCCTGCTCCTGGCCTGTGCCCTTCTGCTGGCGTTTCTCTATCATGGAGGCGCAGCAGCCGTCTCCGTGATCTACCTGCTGGCC
>USJM01000007.1 GCA_900555005.1 uncultured Lachnospiraceae bacterium
GATGCCACTTCCCGATGTCGTATCGGGTCTACTCCTAAGCGGAAGGTCGTGCGTTCGAATCGCATCGGGAACGCGTTTTGCGGGAGTGATCCACAAAAAAGTGGAACAGCTCCCGCATTTTTTATTGGGAAAATGACCCTGCCCGCATTTCTTAGCTGGCAGCCGCCGATTTTCAGGCCTCTGCCCATGAAAATCCCCAAAAGACTCGCGGACACTGCCCATGAAAGATAACGGTTCGATTCTCATGGCCGCTGTCAGCTGACCGGACCCGGTTTCACCCAGGCCCCGCCAGCCCCGCTCTTCCACTCTTTCGCACTGCACGATATTCAATTGAAGCTGACCGCAAAGTCCGCTTTCAGACAGCACAGCCATCTGGTCCAGATCATGTTTCTGATCCGGTTCCAGGCGGCTTTTTCTATGACTGGACAGGCAAAAGACCCGCAATAAGGCTTTCTGCCACGGTCATCTCCCGCTTTAGAGTTGCCCCGGAACCTCCATCAGCAAAGTCAGCAAGGAGGTTTGCATGAAAAGACACGAAGAAATCCTGCACATCGAGCCGGAAAGGCTTGTCCCTTTCCGCAATCATCCCTTCCGCGTCACGATGGACGAGGACATGGAAGAGCTGATCGACAGCATCCGCAGCTACGGCATCCTCGACCCGCTGATCGTCCGGCCGACCGACGAAGGCAATTACGAGATCATCTCCGGGCAAGACGGAAATACGCCGCTACGGTAATCGGGCTCCTGAAAGTTCCGGTCATCATCCGCTACATGTCCGATGATCTGGCCGTTCTCTCGATGGTGGACACCAACCTCCGCCGGGAGAAGCTGCCGCCCAGTGAGAAAGCCACAGCATACCGCATGAAATACGAGGCTCTGCGCAATCCCGTCAGCAATATGGCCGCAAAAAGGCAGACAGAGCATTATCCGGGCGGTCAGTTGACCTTCTTTCCAATAAGACAGGGGACAGTCCCAAGCAGGTCCAGCGCTATGTCCGGCTCTCCTACCTGATTCCGGACCTCTCCTATCTTCTGGACCAGGGAGAACTTGGATTGACTCCCGGCTACGAATTCGCTTTTCTCCCGGAAGATGAGCAAAGGATCATCGCCAGAGTAATAGCCAAGTCAAAGCACTCTCCCAGTCTTGCACAAGCGATGGCAATCAAGGAAGCCAGCAAAGGCAGTAAGGAAAAGGGCGGGCTGACGAACCAAATGGTACGCGATATCCTCCTCGGTCCGAAGAACCCAGCCGAACGACGGATCATTTTGAACAGTGAACAGCTTCGGGATTATTTCCCGGAGAATTGCAGCCCGGAAATGATGAAGGAAGGGGTTCTGAAAATCATGCAGGAATGGGCGGAGAAGCAGGACGCCGGGAACTCTGACCGGGTAAGGAATAAGGACCAGCCGAAGGGGTCCGCAAAAGATTCCGCAGATGATCCTGCAGGCGCTAACGCAAATGTCACTGCCGGCCATCCTGCGAGTACTTCAACACACAAGAAGGGAGATCAGAGAAATGTGTAAATGCAAAGTTTTCTGCTGCTGCAACCAGAAGGGTGGAACAAACAAAACCACTGTGGTCGCCAATCTCGGCATCGGCCTTGCCAGAGCCGTTGAAAAGGTCCTGCTGATGGACTGTGACCCACAAGGCAGTCTCACTGCAAGTCTGGGATACCAGAACCCGGATGAGATATCCACCACGATTGCGACCATCATGACCCACATCATCAATGAGGAAGACTTCGATCCGCACGAAGGCATCCTTCATCATGAGGAAGGCGTCGACCTACTGCCCGCCAACATCGAACTGTCCGGACTGGAGGTTCTGCTCGGCAACACCATGAGCCGGGAAATGATCCTGAAGGAGTATATCGATCATCTGCGGGATGAGTATTCCTACATTCTCATTGACTGCATGCCTTCCCTGGGCATCACGACCATCAATGCGCTCGTCGCCGCCGACCGCATCCTGATCCCCGTCCAGGCCGCCTACCTGCCTGTCAAAGGCCTCCAGCAGCTTCTGAAGACCATCACGGTCGTGAAGAAGAGGCTGAACAAGACACTGAAAATCGAAGGGATTCTGCTCACGATGGTTGATTTCAGGACGAATTATGCGAAAGACATCACACAGATGCTCCGGGACAGTTACGGCAAAACGATCGGGATTATGGATACCTGTATCCCCTTCTCCGTCCGAGCTCCGGAGGCCAGCGCCGCCGGCATCAGCATTTACAAATATGACCCGAACTGCAAAGTTGCAAAGTGTTACGAACAGCTCACCAAGGAGGTACTTGACGATGAGAGAACGTCCAGGACAGAAGATTAAACTCAAGACCATCGATGAAATGCTTGGCGTCGTCGGCGAGGAGTCGGCGATGGAAATTGAAATCGAGAAGATCCATCCCTTCCGCAACCATCCCTTCCATGTGGTGGACGACGCGAAGATGCAGGACCTTGTCGACAGCATCCGTGAGAACGGAATCCTCTCCCCCACCCTCATCCGACCGATTGGCAATGACGAGTACGAGATGATCTCCGGCCACCGCAGAATGCACGCCGCCATGAAGCTTGGAATGGAAACCATCCCGGCCATCATCCGCGATATGACCGACGACGAAGCCATTGTCAAGATGGTCGACTCCAACATACAGCGGGAAGAACTGCTGCCAAGTGAAAAGGCATTCGCCTACAAGATGAGACTTGAAGCTATCAAGCGCCAGGGAAAACGCACTGATTTCCTGGACGCAAACACTTCCGCACAAATTGGGCGGAAGTTAGAGTCGGCAGATCTTATCGGTAGTCAAACAGGCGAAAGCCGAATGCAGGTGAGAAGATATATTCGCTTGACGGAACTCATTCCCGAACTTCTTGACTTCGTGGACCGCAAGCGTCTCCAGTTCACCGTTGCCGTTGAGATTTCTTATATCGACAAGGAAATTCAAGAATGGCTCTACGAGTACATCAAAGAGAATGGTCCTGTAAAGCTCAACCAGGTAAAGGAACTCCGCACGGCTCTACAGTCCGGGCCATGACTCAAGACAAGATGATCATCCTCCTGAATGGTACCCAGAAGGCATCTGCTGCGGGAAGCCTGACACTTACCGATCGAAAGCTCCGGGAGTACTTCCCTCCCACCTATTCTCATGATGACATGATGGGCGTGATTGAAACGCTTCTGAAGTCATGGAAGGCTCAGAACGGAGGTGATTCGGATGACATTTGATTTCTATACCGGTTCACAGGCGGAACAGTTCAGTTTCATCCGGATTCCGAAGCTCCTTCTCCTGAATCCGGAGTTCCGAGGTCTCTCCATCCAGGCAAAGATGCTCTACGCTGTCCTCCTGGACCGAATGTCTCTGTCCGTGAAGAATCACTGGATGGACGATCAGGACAGAGTCTACATCATCTATCAGGTCGAAGAGATCGTCCAGGATATCGGCTTCACGAAACGAAAAGTCATGGATGTCCTTACAGAGCTTGAGCAGTTCGGACTGGTTGCCCGCAAGCGCAGAGGCCGCGGTCTTCCGAACTACCTGTACGTGAAGAACTTCCTGTCCGGCCTGCCGGCATTCCATTCGACTGGTAATGGACAGGCAAAAGATGTTCATCTGCGCACTTCTGCCGATGTTTTGCCCGAATCCAGAAGTGCAGATACCGCCACTTCACGACAGTCTGCGATGAACGCCATATCCGCCGACACAATGAATAAACAGGCCATCCAGACCGGTACAGCCCGGCAAGAAATGCAGAATCTGACAACTCTAGAGGAGCCGGAATCGGTACTTCTAGAAGTGCAGAAATCCGCACCTCTTATGAATAAGACAGAGATGAATAACACTGATATGAGTAAGAAAAAGGAATCCCATATCGTATCGAATCCCATCCTGTCCGGGTTCAGAACCCTGATGGGATACGATGGGGAAAGTCATACTTCCGTCGATCCACTCCGCGAAAAGATTCGAAGCAACATCGGATATACAGACCTCAATGTCTCTCATCCGCAGGACGGAGACATGATTGACGGAATCGTAGAGCTTATCCTGGAGATTGAATTGTGGACCAGACCGCAGATTGTTATCTCTGGAACCAGTTTTCCCACCGACATGGTTCAGCGCCGCTTTATGCAGCTTCGAGAGGACCATATCGAGTATGTCATCGAGTGCGTGCGCAGCAACAAAACACAGGTGAGGAACGTGAAGAAGTACCTGCTCGCATCCCTGTTTAATGCCAGCACAACCATTGACAGCTACTACGACCTGCTTGTCCGGCACGATATGGCAGGTACAAGCTAAGCGCTTTCCACGCCGCATCCGGACATAGGAAGTAATGTGACATTGCCTGTGTCCGGCCTCTATTGATCTGCCCCGCCCAGTGCCTCGGAGAAAGGAAATCTATGATTACTCTGTTTCTTGTTATTGCAATCTTCCTGCTTGTACCGGTTGTCCTTTTCTTCATGCTCTTCGCCAAGAGCATCATGACCCTGGACTCTATCACCATCGCCGGCATCCTCGCCCTGGAGCTATATATGACGCATAGAGTTCACCCGGCATTCTGCATCCTTGCAGGCATCGCTACATTCTTCCTCTCGCCGCCGTCTATACGTCCAGAATCGCCTTTTGGATTCTTACAGTCCTGTCCGTCATCAATTGGGGCTGCCTTGCAGGATTCACCGTCGATACATCTGCAGACCATATCTGGGGAACCGTTGTCGGACTGCTCGTGGCAGCTGTCGCCTTCGGGCTTCATATCCGTGAGCGGGCTGGGCAGTCTTGATTAACATTCGTTTTCTTGAGCCCTATTTATCTATTGTGGAGCATGGCGTTGCAAAATCTTAACAGATTGTTATGGAAACCGCAATTTCATCATTCAGGCAGAAGTCTACTATGTCATCAGAAATGGAATTCACAAGACAAGGAGGATTTATGTAATGAAGAAAAACATTATCACCGCATTGGTTGTTGCGGGGGCCATGCTGATGTCCGCACCGGTGTACGCTGCATCACAGAAAACCGAAACAGAAAATACAACGGAAGGAAATGCTCAGGTGATCGGAGGAGTCGATGGCTCCACGGATATTTTTATAGATGGCGGTTGGGAGGCCAACACCGGCGACACTTCCATCGATGCCAAGGAAAATGCAGCCGCCAAAAAGGCCTATGAAAAAGCAATGGACGACTTCGCAGGGGACAGCTTTGAAGTGATCGCTTACCTCGGATCTCAGGTCGTTGCAGGAACCAACTACTGTTACCTCTGCAGGGAGGCCTCTGATGAATCTGATCCCCTGACATCGTTCGTCTTGTTGTCTGTCTACGAAGATCTTAACGGCAATGCCGAGGTCACAGACGTCAAGGATGTTTTCCCCTTCTGGGATGAGGAATACGATTACCCGGACGGCGATCAAATCGAAACCGAAGAAGCTTCTGCTGACTCTTCTGTCGAGGAAGGGGCAGAATCCGTTGATGAAAACTCTACAGAGTCTTCCGCGAAATAAGCTTCTGAAACAGAAAGATCAGTTTATTGAATATTCATACTTGTTGAAAAGTCAAAACCCAAACGGTCTTTATGACTATGAAATTGATATGCTGAACCGCAGGTTTCGGTCAGAAGCCCTGAGCCTTCAGGATTTCTGCGAACAAACCTTCTCATGCATCTATGCCATCATCAGCCTCGATGCATACCAAGATTTCCGAAAAATAATAGAAGCTCCGCTTAGTGAGCGAAGCCTCTTCAAGGATATGACCGAAGTAAAAGTAAAGCAGCTGGGAACAGCGACTTCGGAAATTAAAATAAATTCAGCAGATACACTGAAGCAGTTCATTCAGCATCTAGACCGGCATTAATCAGAGCAATTCCATGACAGCTTAGCCAAGCAATATAGCACTGCTTAGATAATAGGTGTCAGCGCGTCATAGAAATATTGTCAAACTCCACTACTCCGTCCTGAGTAATTAATCCTACTTCATACTCAGGTTTCGCATAAATTCTGTATGTGAAAGCTACTTCATTGCCGATAAACGCTTCCACCATGTCGTGATCAATCAGAATTTTGATGTCTATTGCTTTCCCTGGACTAATTGCAAAGGTTTTTTCGGCTACTCTCACCCCGTCGGGCCCTGGATCAGTTGCCGGAGGTACAGCCTGGCATGACTGTCTCCAGAACGGATCTGTATCCATCGGTAGATTGATTAAAGATACCCTCTGCATCGCAGAGTCAAATTCCAGAAGCAGGCATCCGCTTGCCTCTTTGTCAGATTTCAGAAGGATTCCAAAATAATCATTCGTTTCATATGGAGTTGCTGAGCAACTGAATAAGAACTGTTTGTTTTTCTTTTCAGGGATAAGAAAGCCATAAGTGCATGTACTTACAGAATTCATCTGTATCGTACTTTGCCCATAGTGACTTGTCCTTTCTTCACCCATAACAGGAAGATAGTTCCATTCCAGTTTCTCCCGCGATAATGCTTCTACGTATTCCCGGGGCATTCTAATATTCAGCTCGCCATTCATATCCTGGACTACTTCATGTGGGATGCAGAAAGTTCCGCCCCAATACCATTCTCCATGGTCACTCTGGTCTGCACGGTCATGTGCCCATGCAAAATAGAACCTTCTGCCTTCATCATTCTGCATCGACTTTGCCGCGTAAAATCGCCTTCCGCCAATGTTATCCTTTTTCGGTTTTCTCCATGGTCCGAATGGGGATTTTGAAACTCTGTAGATTGTACTTACCCATTCAGAGAACCTAGAATAAGACAAGTACCAGGTATTACCAATCCGGTACATCTCACTACACTCGGGGCAGTTTGTATGCCCTGGAGTATAGATTGGGCCATAATATTTCCAATTTACCAGGTCATCCGAACGATAGAGGACAATGCATCCTCTCCTCGTCACAGGCTGACTCAGGATTCTTGCTGAGATCAGGATCCAATAGCAATGGTCCTCATCATTGTAGAATACGTATGGATCCCTCCAGTCAAGTTTTTCATACTCATCTGTCTTTGGCTTGATGACTGGATTTGCTGCATCCTTTGTCCATGTAATTCCATCCTTGCTTGTCGCGTGACATATAGTTTGCTGATACTCCGCAGTAAGACAATAGCCAGTATAAAATGCATGCCACTGTCCTTCTCCATAGATTACAGATCCGGTCCATACACCAGAAGCATCAGGCTCATCTCCTTCGCCGGGATACAGAGCGGTCGGAAGTTCTGTCCAGTGAATTAAATCACTCGAAACTGAATGACTCCAAGTCGTGCGAAGCCTTGCCGGATAAACAGTCGTCCCCGGAGGCGATGTTAGTGAGAAGATATGATACTCTCCATTATGAAAATAAGGGATTGCATCTCCTGTAGAGTCAGCAAATGACATCTTACGAAATATATCCATTACGTCCTCCAATATCGTCGTATATTACTGTACTTTCTTTTTAAGAAGATGTACTTTGCCCTTCTGAGCGTCAAAGATAACAGCCGCCCCAATAATAAGGCCCTTTACAATCAGCTGCCAGTAAGAGCTGACTCCAATCAGGTTAAGTCCATTGGAAATAACACCAATTACCATCGCTCCTATGATCGTACCGCTGATTCGTCCCTTACCTCCTGACATAGATGTTCCGCCAAGGACAGAAGCGGCAATCGCATCCATTTCATATCCGCTTCCTACTGAAGGTTGTCCTGAAAACATTCTGGAACAGAGGACCAAACCTGCAAAAGCAGAAAGTACGCCAGAAATCGTAAAGACAATAATCTCGACTTTCTTGATCGGTACACCGGAAAGGCGCGCTGCTTCTCTATTTCCGCCAATTGCATAGATGTAAGTTCCGAACTTCGTTTTGCTAAGCAGAAAACTGACAACCGCAATCAGAATTACCATGTAGACAACCGGAAGCGGAATTGTGTTGAAGAGATAACCAGTTCCGATCGCAGCAAAGAAATTGTCATCAATACGAGTTGACCTTCCGCCTGAGTAGACATATGCAACGCCATTACATATATTCATCATAGCCATGGTAATAATGAAAGCAGGGACTCTGAAGTAAGAAACGATAAGTCCATCTATAAGTCCCGCAACCATACCAACCAGGATTCCAAAGAAGATTGCCAGTCCCATCGGCACACCCTGATTTACAATCAGGCCAACTGTCAAAGTTCCGCTCATCGCAACGATCGCACCAACAGACAGATCGATATGACCAAGAATGATAATCATCGTCATGCCAAGTGCTATGTATGCATTAATAGATATCTGCCTGAGAACAGAGATAATGTTATTGGGAGTTAAGAACTTATTTGTAGTAATGGAAATAACCACACACAGGATAAGAAGTACTCCAAGAATTCCGATATTGTTTGTAACGCTTCCAAAAACCGAGCCTTTTGATTTATTCTTATTCATTTCTCCTGCCCTCCTGCTGCATACTTCATGATTTCTTCCTGAGATAACTCTTTGCGTGGCAACTCCTTTACAAGTTTCCCTTCACGAACAACGCAAACGTTATCACACATATTAATAATCTCTGGCAGTTCGCTGGAAACCATGATGATTGCGATTCCCTGTTTTGCCAGTTCATTGATTGTTAGATAAATCTCATACTTTGCATTAACGTCGACGCCTCTGGTCGGTTCGTCCAGTATAAGGACATCTGGTTTGGTTGCAAGCCACTTTCCCAGGACAACTTTCTGCTGATTTCCGCCGGACAGGCTGGCGACTTCAATATTCGGTGACGCTGCCTTTATCTTCAGCTTTGAAAAATACTCCGTGACAGTTTTTGCCTTTTTTGACTCGCTGACCGCGATTCCATTCATATAGAAATGAAGAGAGGCGAGCGTGAGGTTGAATGCAACTGTATTTCCCAGAACGAGTCCCTCTTTCTTACGGTCTTCAGGGACCATAGCCACTCCTGCTTTCAGCGCCTCCATCGGATTATTAAAATGAACTTCTTTTCCTTTATATAAGACTGTTCCCGACTGATAATGTCTTGCGCCAAAGATGCACTGCATGATTTCACTGCGTCCTGCGCCAATCAGGCCAGAAAAGCCAAGAATTTCTCCTTTATGAACTTTGAAACTTACATCATTGAACCATCCCTCGCAGCTCAGATTCCTGACTTCTAGAGCTACTGGAGCATTTGTAAGGTCGTTATAATCCCTCGAATAAAAGCTCTGAAGATCGCGTCCCACCATCATTGCAACCAGTTCCTTCGGGTTTGTTTCCGATGTAATTCGGGTTCCCACATATTCTCCATCTCGTATTACAGTAACACGATCGGATATTCGGAACAGTTCCTCCATGCGGTGCGAAATGTAGATGATGCTTACGTGTTTTTTCTTCAGATTAGAGATAATTTTAAAAAGCTGTTCAACTTCTTCTGTTGAAATCGAAGAAGTCGGCTCATCCATGACAATTATTTTTCCGTTAAATGAAACCGCTTTTACAATCTCAACCATCTGCTGCTGTGCGATTGTTAGGTCTTCAACCATCGTATCGGCTTGAATATTCACGCCAAGGGAAGAAAGCATTTCTTGAGATCGACGGTTTGTTTCTTTAAGATCAACCTTCCCAAGCTTCCCTGAGATTTCCCTTCCAAGAAAGATATTTTGGGCAACTGTCAGGTATGGGACCAGAACAATTTCCTGATGGATAATTCCGATACCAAGGGCCTGTGCATCAGGAACCCCCTGGATCTTTACTTCTTTCCCATTGATGGTGATTGATCCGGAGTCCGGTTTGTAGATGCCTCCAAGAACTTTGATCAGTGTTGATTTTCCTGCCCCGTTCTCACCAAGCAGCGCATGAACCTCCCCTTCTTCAAGGGAAAAATCAATTCCCTTTAAGGCATAAACTCCGTTAAAGCTTTTCTTTATGCCTTTCATTTCCAGAACCGTCTGCCCCATGTTCCCTCCAATAGATGTATTTCATCTGTAAAAAAGCGGCGGTGTTACCACCACCGCTTTTCTTAGCATCCAAAAATTTACTGCCAATCCTTAAGAGTCTTCTCCGCCTCATCCTTGTCTACAAGATGGGAATCAAGATATACTTTCTTGTCTCCAAGATCAGTTTCCCCACTAAGATACTTGCTAGCCTGATCAACAGAATACTCTACAATCTGAAGCGGGACCTGTGCTGCAACTGCAGTAAACTCGCCATCAAGCAGAGCCTGTTTTCCATCCGGTGATGCATCGATGCTGTATACGCCAATCTTTCCGGTCATGTTTGCTGCCTTAATGGCTGCAGCAGCTCCCAAAGAAGAAGGGTCATTAATGCAGAAGAAAGCATCAAGATCAGGATTTGCTGTAATAATATCCTCTGCCAAGGGCATCGATGCATCAAGTGCTGCCTTACCATCCTGCTGAGCGACAATATTGAATTTATCCTTACTGTCACCGAGTCCATCCAGGAAGCCGTTGACACGATCTACGCAGCTTTCATTGGACGGGAAGTCAAGAATTGCAATATTTCCGCCATCCGGATAGTCCTTCGCCATCTGCTGGCCTACCAGCTGGCCGGCCATGAATGCATTGGTTCCGACAAACTGAGTTATGTATTTATCCATGTCAGCGTCAATGACGGCTGTATCAACATTGAAAATTGGGATGCCTGCGTCTGAGATTTCCTGAAGTCCAGAGGTGATTCCTGCTGAGTCAACCGGGATGATGAAAGCTGCATCATATCCACTGTTTGCAACATCGGAAAGCTGTGAAAGCTGTTTGTTCAAATCATAATCCGGATCAAGACAAGTATACTCGATACCGTTGGCCTCGCAGAGTTCCTTGAACTTTGCATCCATCGAGCTCTGGAAAGTATTGTTCAGTGTGTTCGTACAGAACACATAACTTTTCTTTCATCGGCTTGAGCTGTTACTGCCATGCCAGTCACCAAAACAGCTGCGATCCCAACCATTGCCAACCTCTTCATTTTAGATCCTCCTTTAACCTGATAAGATATCACCGAATCATTAATATTTACGTAAATTATTTATAATTTATTGGTGATTCCTGTTTTTGTTGTTTAAAAGAATAGCATTCTATGGCGCTATCGTCAATAGTAAATCGTTAATTTACGTATGTTTTCGTCACTATGCCAAATTGTATTTCTCCCGTTTTATCAAGTTTTGTTATGTATTGAGATTATTTACGTAAATTATTGGGTTTAAAAGGGATCTCCTCATGAAAAATATCGATCCACGATTTCTGTAATTCATCCGGCGTTACAATATAGGGCTGTACTCCAACATACTTTGGGACATCACTGCTTACAAGGGACTTAGCAACCACCAGAGCAGCCGCACGGCCTTGTTCATAGGGCCTCTGCGAACTCATTCCCCGAACAACACCTTCTGACATTTTCACTGCGATCTCTCGATCCAAGTCCGTCGTAAAGACCGCTATATCCTCCCTCTTCAGAACTCTCAGTGCTTTAATTGCCTGCAGGGCAGGTCTGTCCCAGCTGACATAGATTCCTTCTATCTCCGGATGCGCTTCAATCATGTCTTGACAGACCTGATAAGCATTATCGATCTGAGAGAAATTTCTTACTGCAACAATTCTGATATTATGATATTTTTCAAGAAGGGTACGCTCCACCGCCTGATCTCTTGCTCTTGTTCCATAAAATGTTGCGCCATGATTGATAAGACCTATTTTGGCTTCTGTCCTGTCTTGGTAATATTCCCCCATCAGACGAGCTACATTAGATCCGTTTTCCGCTTCATTGACAGATACAAAAGACACATAGGAATTTCGAGGGATGTTTTCAGGAATACTGCCAAGGAATACCAGTTTAGTCACTTCAGCAAGTTTTGAAAAGGCCTCTGCAGTTTTTCTGTCATCGGTCGGAACTGCAATGACAGCATCTGGTTCCTGAAGCCTGATACTCCTCAACTGGGCAATTTGAAGATCCGGATCAAAATGCGCATCCATTGAGGATATGACATCGATTCCATATTTTTCCAGTTCGTCTCGAATTCCTTTTTCGTGAAGCTCAGCCCATGCAGTCCCCATATAATGAAATGCGATTATGACCCTATGCTTCTTTGCCCTTAGCTCTCTTCTTTCCTGCTCTGTCAGAACAATCTCTTCCATGGATGCCGCTTTTTCTCCATAAGGACCATTATCAAGCATTCTGGTAGATTTCTTAAACTGAAGCAGGATATCAGCATATTCACACCTGTTGATTGCCTGAGCGGTCTCAATATGCTGGAAAAGTATCTCCGCAACATACCTGCTAAATTCCGCTGTATCTCTCCTCAAAGTAGTAAGCGGTCGATCAATGATCTGTGTCCATTTTTCATCGCCAAAGCCAATGATGGAAACATCGTCAGGATATCTCATCCCTACATTGCGTAAAGCTCTCATCAAAAACAATGTGATTCGGTTTCCGCTCGCAACCACAGCCGTGGGCATAGTTTTAGAAAGTGCAGACTGAATTCTGGATACACTTTCCTCATGTTCATTTATTAAACTTACATCAAGAATATTAGCTGTCTCCACATTCATGTGTGCGTTCATTAATGCTGTGAGAAAACCATCCGTCCTTTCCTCCCTTGAACTGCCCTCAATATCCTCTCTAATATACATCATGTTTGTATGGCCACATTCAATTAAATAAGAGGTTCCCCGGAATATAGCCTCTCGATCCTTGAACTGTACAGAATTCACATCTGCTCCTCTGATTGAACGTTCCATACATACAAAGGGAATTCTTGACTGGATCAACTCCTTGTATTGTCCAGAATCAGACTGCGTTGGAACAAAAGCGATTCCGGCAACATCCCTCTGACTGATGAGGTGATGAAGCATCTGATGTTCCATTTCAGGATTATTCTCTGATATGCCGACAAAAAACTGAAATCCCCTTTCTTTGACAATGGTTCCCAGTTTCATGGCGATATCGCTATACAGCCCTGTGGCAAGATTTGGGAAAATCGCAACAATTGACGAATTTTTCCCAACTCTGAGTTTTTCTTCTCTCTTGGCATTATTGGCCAGATATCCAGTTGTTGCCATAGCATCTTCAACTTTTTTTACCAGATCTGGACTTACATATCTTGTTTTGTTTATCACATGAGAAACTGAGGCAATCGAAACTCCAGCCACCTCGGCTACATCCTTGATATTTACTTTCTTTGTTCTCATCTTATCGCTCCAGATGGGCTTACCTATATGAATATTTGCTAAAAAATCTACTCTTTCCGGTACGACACAATTCTAATCGTTGTTAGGAGATATCCTGGTGATATCCTTGTATCATGAAGTCGTTGCACTTATTTTACAGTAGGTAACTCCGATTCCTAACAATTCATATACACTCTGTTTTCTAGCAAGCGTCTTACTCTTCTTGATACTCTGATATCATATCCATATCCAGGGCTTTGATTTTCAGTATCTTCTTTGTACTGACACAGAAGTCGTTCTCGATCATAAGCTTGCAAAGTTTCTCGCCATCAATCAAGATGATGTGATGCTTCTCTGCATAGTCCTTTGCCTTCTGAGAAAACTTTGCAGTAGTAACAAAAAGTCCATCTCCATGCTTCCCGGCAATGGCTCCGACAAAATTCTGAAGCTCTGGCTGCCCGACTGTACTTGATGGATTCCACTTCTTCGCCTGCATGTAGATGAGGGAGAATCCCAGCTTGTCTTCCATGATCACGCCATCGATACCATCATCTCCAGATGCAACTGTCGCATGGCTGCCATACTCCGGTGTTCCGTATCCCATCTTATTGAGAAGATCAATGACCATCTTCTCGAAAGTATAAGAAGATACCTTCATGACTTCTTCCAGGAGATCGGCTGCCAACGCCTGATTGATGTCCTTGAAAGCGTCTGAAAGCTTATCGTCCGGCGTAAGATCCTGTGGGGAAGACGCGTCATCCGCATTGGATGTGTCCGAGGCAGTATTGCTGATATCTTCCTTCATCCCGGAGAACTCCTGGAAGGATTCGTACTTCGACAGATATTTCATATCTATCTTCACTGGATTGTCTTTCAGAACAGATAATCCCTCGTCAGTAATCTGTATACATCCGCGTTGTGGTTTGTTTACAAGCCCTGCTTTATTGAGATAGGTGCTTGCCCATCCTACACGGTTTCTGAATACCGTCTGCCGACCGCTGCCAAGGAGCTGTCCAATTTCCTCTTCTGTCAGGTGGTAGAGTTCTGACAAAGGAATGTACAGGTCCTTCATCTTGTAAACCTGACCGTCGTGAATCAGAGTCAGTAACGGTTTCATCAATTCATCGTACTTTGGAATAGACATATCATCTGCTCCTATCCGTGTTGCCATTTTTTACATCTCTTCCCCGAGGAACGGTCCAATCTCCTCGACCAGCGCCGTCCTTACCGCATCCTCTACAAGCCTCCTGTACCGGAGCTTCTTGATTCCTTCATGATACGCCATGTATCTCTGGTAATCTCCTGTGTCTTTGATGGTATTCATATTGGGGATGTCCGCGTCGGCATGATAATGCTCCACTGCGTACATCACAGCGCCGAAGCTGAGAAAATAGGTATCACAAAGGTCCTGTACGCACTGTCTGATCGCGCCTGCCCGCATTTCCTCCAGAACCGTACTGACTCTCTTGTTCCTGAAGTTCGCAGGGCTTTTGACAACCTGTGCCCACAGGCTCTGCATCAGTCCGCCAAGCTTTGGATTGGTGGAAATGAGTCTCTGGATGTATGCCTCGATCTCCTCTGCCATCTTCTGCATGCGGAGTTCGTCCATGTCCCCGCCGCCATTGATGTATTCCTGGATCAGGGCGACAATGTATTCGTAGTCAATCTGCGCAGTATCATACGTCTTCAGGATATACTCCATATCGACGCTTTCGCTGTCGTCCTTCGCTCCTGCCTCATGCGGAAGCTCTTCCATGACGTTCTTATAGGCTGCCAGATAATCTTCATAGTCCGACTCGGTCATGCCGTAGTGCTCCAGTCCCACCTCGGACCATCTGGTAAATGAACGGATGGATGCGTACAGACTGTCGAAAGTCTGGAAGGCTTTCGCAAACCGTTTTTTCTCGGCGATGGACTGTGCAGGAATAAAGGAAGGCGTCAGTGCGGCAGTCCGTAGCTTCTTGACAGCCTCAATAAACTTCTCCTCCGTCTCTTCAAAATCCGGAGAGACAGCACTCGCCTCACCACCGTCCGAGTAAAGGACCAAAGCTTCATTTACCGCGTTTTTCCATGTTTCCGGAGTACGGAACGTGACAATCTGCCCATTGTTCTTGCCCTGATCAAAGAGCCGGTTCGTCCGGGAGAACATCTGGATGATGGCATGATACGGCATCACGTTCCGGTCGACAAACACCGTAGACAGACATGGTGCATCGAATCCGGTCAGGAGGCGGTCCACCACGATAACGAAGTCCAGCTGCTCGGATCTTGACTTGTATCTCTTCTTCTTTCTCGCCAGCCGGTCTGTCAGGTCCGTATTGTACGCCTCCAGCTGCGACAGATCAAAATGGGTCCCAAACATGGCGTTATAGTCGTTCATAGATTCCTGCATCAGCTTCTGGTCTGCGATGGAACGGCCTTCATTTTCACTGACACTGTATGTGATGGCGAACTTCGGGAAATCCGGCAGCCGCTTCGGAAAGTCCGGATTGATGGTGATCTCCGTCTTCCCTTCCTTCACCTCTTTCAGCAGGCTGTAGTAGGCCTGCGCATGAGGAATCGAGTCCGTAGTCAGCAGCCCCTCATAACTCTTGCCAGAGCCGTTGTCGATGCCCAGCTTTTGCTCACACTGATTCAGCATGACGTTAGGACCGACAGCCGGTGCGCTCTGCTCTCATACACGCTGTCGTCGATGCTGACTCTCTTCCCATTGACGTCTTTGCCTTCACCTCCCATGTACTCAACCTGGAATCCGAGGACATTGGCATCGTGGATGGCATCCTTAATCGTATACTTCTGAAGCGGCCTTCCAAACATCTGCTCCGTCGTCCGAGGGAGGTCGCCCTTCGCCTTGTACGCGTTTTCCTTAAAGATGGGTGTCCCGGTGAATCCGTACCACAGAGAGTTGACGAAGAAATCTTTCAGGAGCCTCTGCGTCTCCGGTGTTACTGTCCGGTGGCATTCGTCTACGATAAATGCAATCCGCTTGCCGTGAATGCGTCTGTAGCGGGCGGTCTCCTCCTTACCTGCCAGCCGTTTCATAACGATATGAAGCTTTTGGATCGTCGTGACGATCATCTGCTGATCATCATTGCCCAGCTTCCGCATCAGATCGTCGAGGTTCTCCGTATCGTCTACGTCGACAACGTCGCTCTGCGCGTAGGACTGAAATGCCTGTTTCGTCTGTGCGTCCAGTGCCTTGCGATCAATCAGAAAGATACTCTTCTCGATGGACGGGATGTCCTGAAGCAGGTTGCGCGCACCCTTGTAGGAGGTCAGCGTCTTTCCGGATCCCGTTGTATGCCAGATGAACCCGGACTCACCCTTCTTCGATGCCTCCCGGATGGATTCGATGGCATGGATC
This sequence comes from uncultured Lachnospiraceae bacterium, assembly GCA_900555005.1. The sequence continues at coordinate 16,479 of USJM01000007.1, forward strand.
TGGTACGGTCGAAGCAAAATCACATTCCGCGATTCGCTGTCCAGGACCACATACTGCGTCACCATCTCATGCGCTTCCGGGACACGGAGGACCTGCCTTGCAAAGTCGAGGTAATTCGCAACCGGCTTGTTCTCCTTGTCGCTCCACCCGCAGAGAAATTTCTCGTTCAGATCATTATCCATCGCCGGAGCAATGTACATGGTCCGCACCACGTTGGAGACGACAAACATCTGCACGCAGGAGAAGGGTCCGTAGAACCTACCTTCCACGATGTACTTTTTGATCTGCCGGAACGCATCCATATACGGATGCTCCCGGTTCTTCAGCTCAATATGGATCAGCGGAAATCCATTGATCAGCAGCGTCACATCAAACCGCCGGTTGCGGCCGGTGCCTTCTGTATCCCTTGTCGCCGTGTACTGGTTGATCACCTCATAGACCGACGATCCACCCGCCTTATCAGCACGGTCCAGCGCCACAAGATGCAGCACCCTATTGTCCCGCTGCACATGCACCATCGCCTTGCCATTCTCCCCTGCAATCCAGACAGCTGCATCATAGAAGGTAGGAAATGAAAGCTGGTTCTTCACCTGCTCGAACTCGGAATCCGAGAGCGCCGTGCCATCGAGGACAGCCTTGTTGTTATTCTCCAGAATCGACCGGATATTCGCCCAGAGAGACGCCTCATCGTGGATGTCCGAACGATACGTCCACTGGGATTCCCCCATGGTCAGCTGATCAATCAGATTCTTTTCAATTGTAGATTCGAGTTCCGCCATTTACACAACCCTCCTGGAGGATATTGTAATATATCGTTCTGCCAATCGGTCGCTTCATGAGCGACGATATAGATATTGTGTATAGAAGAGATCTTTCCATCTCCATGCATCGGCCAAGCTTACGCTGATGAAGGGTGATAAGGTAATCGAGATTCTTGAAATAGGCGCCTATTGCTTTTTGCTCATCGGTGTCCGGAAACATAAATTCAAGCTCTCCGAGCTTCTTCCCGGAGATTTCTGCAAAGGTTGAACCTGCCGCAACGCGCTCAGCTTTTGCCTTAATACTGTCGCCCATGGAGAACATGAAATACGGGTCAATATCATCATGACAAACCAGTGACTGAAAGCCCTGATTTGTAGCAGCCGGACGCTTTAAAATAGCCATATTTCCAATCCCGGCACGGCTTGTAAAAAGAACGGTTTTATGTGCCGGAAGAATCTTTGCGGAGCTGTGAATCAGACCCTCTTTTGTAATCTTCCGAACACTTCCATATGCAAAAATCTGCTCTCCAATTTCTGCCGGAGTGTACCAGTCAATGTCACCATCCCAGTAATCCGGATTCGATGTGCTTGGTGTTCCGCCTCCAACTATATCTGCAATGTTCGAGAGCTTACGCTGTTCCCAATCATCGGTAAATTCTGGAAATCTTATTTTGGGTACCGCCATAATCACAACCTCACACTTAATCCGAGTTCAGCAAATGCCTTATTCAATTCTTCCGACGCCATACGGATTTCCTCGTCATCCTTTTGTAAATCTGCGTATACGTCATCAATGTTGATTTCCGGCTCCTTCTCGCTTGTATCGATATAACGAGGAATGTTCAGGTTAAAGTCATTCTTTTCAATTTCATCGAACGATGCCAGATGAGCTTCTTTGTCGACATCTTTTCGTTCTCTGTAAAGCTGCAAGATATGTTCTACATTTTCATCCGTCAGCTGGTTCTGGTTCTTGCCGGACTCAAACTGCTTTGACGCGTCGATGAAGAGCACGTCCCTTCCATCTCTCTTTTTCTTCAGTACTACGATGCATACCGGGATGCTGGTATTGTAGAAAAGGTTCGGTGCAAGGCCAATGACAGCATCAATCGATCCATCCTCCAGCAGCTTCTGCCGAATCTTTCCCTCTGCCGCTCCTCGGAACAGCACGCCGTGTGGAAGGAAAATTGCCATTGTACCGGTCTGCTTCAGGTGGTAGAAACCGTGCAGAAGAAACGCATAGTCTGCCTTGCTCTTCGGAGGCAGAACGCCATACGGGCTGAAACGTGCATCAGTCAAGAACCCAGTAGAAGCCGAGTAATGGGCAGAATATGGTGGGTTCATTGTCACAATGTCAAATACGTTCTCCTCATCTGTAGGCCAGTCCGCATCAAGCGTATCTGCATTTCTCAGATGTGTATTATCCGGGCTTACTCCATGAAGCATCATGTTCATCCGTGCCAGATTGTAGGTAGACTGGGACATCTCCTGACCGTAGTACTTGATGTACTCTGGATGCTTGCTGTACTTTCGCAGATGAAGTAATCATGAAGCGGAGCCCATACACGGGTCATATGCAGACAGCCCCTTTATATCTTCATGGCCGATCATGCAAATACGATCTGCCAAAGTCCCTGGGTTTTTCGGCGTATAGAACTCCCCCGCCTTCTTACCGGTCTCAGACGCAAACTGACCGATCATGTATTCATATGCGTCTCCGAGGACATCACCGCTGTGGCCAAGAAGATTCGCACGGTCTATCGCCTTCACAAGTTCAGATACCGTTGCCGCCTGCTTTGTATCATTCATACCAAGGCGAGTCGAATAGAGATCAATATCAGAAAAAAGGTTCGCGAACCTTGTGTCAGCCTGCTCGATATTATTAAAAGCAGTCTGCAGTGATTCCCGGGAAAATTTATTTTCCCGGGCGTCCCGGACCATCTTCGTAAAGGTGAGTTCCGGAGTAATGAGATAATGTAGTTCTGACTTCAGTTCTGCTGTCAGGTCCTCCTGGTCGTCACTGTTCCAGGCATCTTCGTATACCTGGTAAGCCACATCCATAGAAGCAGGCCTTCCATCTTCAAGAAGATCATAGGCCTTTACAAGATATACGTCCGACAGATACTTATAGAAAACGATACCGAGCAGGTAATTCTTATACTCGTTCGCATCCATTTTCCCTCGCAGGATATTCGCACCGTCCCACAGCACCTGCTGCAGTTCTTTTGATTCTGTGTTTTCTGCCATAGCTCCCTCTCTCTATGCAAAACTGCTGAGCACAGCTCTGAATGAGCTTGTCTGAATATGCAATATGCCTACATTATATAAAATATCCAGCCCTCCTGCACTACCAAATATCTCCTCTGCAGTCCGTTGGAGAGGACATCTTCCGAATATTTTCATGCATTTTACGTATAGCTGCAGATATCGAAATTCATTCATGGCCATCTCGTGCTTGTATCCTGGACGATCTCAAGCTATCATTGCAATGCAGTATTTGTTTTATATAACTAACCGTTACCGGTTCTGACTCCTTATTTCAGGAATGAAAAATATGAAGACCAAGCCTGATTATAAAAACTGGACACCCGCATACATGATCATACTGTTTTCTTCGCTGTCTGTGCTCTCCTTGGCAGTAGTTGCTGGTTCAATGATGTACGGGATGTTTGTTCCGTCCATCATCTCAGGTATTCTGGGTATTCTTTCTATCGCCTATGACTGCATGCTGATTGCCTGGCACAGAACATTTTCATGGAACGTGAAAAGGCAGATGGCACGGCAGATCATCAGCGGAACAGCTTCGTATGTTAAGATCCCAGACCATGGCATCGGGCTGGATGTCGGATGCGGAAGTGGTGCGCTGACGATTGCCTGTGCGAAGAGGAATCCCAAGGCCCAGATGATCGGCATCGACATCTGGAAGGGTGCGTGGAGGAATTACAGTCAGAAGCTCTGCGAAAGCAACGCAGTTGCTGAGGAGGTAAGCAATGTGACTTTTGAAACGGGCAGTGCACTGAAGCTGCCTTTCGAAGATGAAACCTTCGATGCCGTCACAAGCAACTTCGTCTACCACAACATTCATGTAAAGAATCGTCAGAATCTTCTTCTGGAAACGCTTCGTGTTCTGAAGAAGGGAGGGACTTTCGCGATTCATGATATCTTTTCAAGAATGATGTATGGGGATATGGACGCATTCGTCCGAGAACTGAAAGAGATGGGATATCAGGATGTGCGTCTGGTCAGCACCACCGATGGGAAGTTTATGACAGAAAAAGAAGCCCGGAGGCTGATGCTTACAGGCTCCGCGCTTCTTATAGGTCGGAAATGATGGTCAGCTGTCGGTGCTCATCGCCTTCGACATGGCGGCGAGGATAGACATCATCTGGGGATTGGATAGGACACGGGCAATAGCAGCAGCATCAGGTCCTGACCCGGAAGATTCTACCGTGGTTGTGGCTGACGGTAAGGTCGTAGATAACGCTGCAGCTATCGATGTGGCTGAAGGAGTGGCCGCAGCTGCAGCCTTCGTCTGAGCCTCCGGCGCGGCTGTCTGCAAAGGAGTCATCTTCTGTTCTGCCTTCATCTTTGCGTCGAACGTCTCTTCCTCGATCTCCGGGTCCAGGTCTTTCTTCTGATAGAACGCTTCCTCCAGTCTCTTCGCATTTCGCTTCCTGTCTTCGTCCATGATGTGTGAATAGAGATCCAGGACCATCTTCGCCTGCGCGTGGCCGGAGTCTCCCTGGACGGCCTTGATGTTGCCGCCGCTGAGCTTCAGCTTGTAGGTGATGCTGGCATGCCGGAAGCTGTGAAGGGTGACAGGCGGTAGGTCATGCTGCCGGATCAGTTTGTCCAGTGCGTTCGCAAGCTGTCTTCTCTCCATCGGGTCTCCGAAGTCCTGGCAGAGCACCAGATTGTAGTCATGATAGTCGCCGTCGAACATTTCCCTGATCTCGTTCTGCCTCTTCCTTTGAGACTTCAGCATCTCTACGACCGTCGGAGGGATAAAGACACTGCGGATACTGCTTTCCGTCTTCGGGGCCTTCAGGACCAGCTCGGTCGAGGCATCTTCTGCCTTGCGGAACCTCGGAGGAAAGACCTTGATGATGTCTTTTCCTTCCAGTGCATTCACGGCATTGATGGATACACGCAAAAGTTCCTTCTCGATCCGGATGCAGGCCCGGTTTTCCGCTACGGCTTCGTCGCTGATGTCCACACAGTCCCAGGTAAGACCGAGAGCCTCCCCGATCCGGAGAGAGGCAGCAAAAAGTGAGATTGATCGCCAGCTTCAGCTTTTCGTCTTTGCAGACCTGGTTGGCATACATCATCGTCTCCGGAGACCAGACTTCCCTCTCCTTGGATTTGTACTTGGGCAGATCTACCCCCTCAGCAGGATTGCGGTCCATGAGCTGCCATTTCACAGCCTGATGGAAGACG
>USJM01000008.1 GCA_900555005.1 uncultured Lachnospiraceae bacterium
CATCCGTAAATTCATGAATCAGAAGAGAACAGTTCAGAAGTGAACTGTTTTAGACGCTGATATAGGATCTATGGGCCTCTAACCCCTTTTCAATCGAAGAGTTCGAATGATCGGCCGAGCGTAAAAAGCCTTATTTTATGCGGACTGCAAGCCAAAATGTTTAGCTTCTGGCAATAATCTCTGACATCTGAATGATTCTATACAGAAAGAGCACTGTCTGATTTACAGAACGTAAGCCGGGCAGTGTTCTTTTTGTGTCTTTATTTCCTGCGCTTCATCGGATACGGGTAATTGAGCTTTCGGTCTGTGTACTCATCCGGAGAGGAGGGATCATCCTGATCATGGTTCCGTGCCGTATACCAGTCGTCCATCATTTCAAGCAGATCGACGTAATCCGGGCGTTGTCTGTTCAGCCGGATGCAGAGCTCTCCGTCGATCTCGATCGTTGCCATCTGGGCGATCCGATCGTCCTTTGGCGTTCTGGTTCCGTATTCATACTGTGCGATTCGCACATCTGCAGAGCGCGCTGGAAAACCGAGCGCAAGTCCAAGCACAAAAAATCTGTCCAGGCAGGAATATCTACAGAAGCACGATTCCGATTTCCGATGATACTTACATGATACAGATGTTTTTGCCATGGTATCGCGCATGATACTATGTTAGAAAAATCTGCGTACTTGATATAAATTTATAATACAGTACGATATATATACTAAGAACGAAACAACTATCATGAATCAAAAGCAGGAACCGGAAAGGCAAAGAGGTCATTGTTATGTCCAGTGAAATCAGACAGAGGAAGATACTGCCCAAGTACATCGAGGTGCGCGGTGCAAAGGTTCACAACCTGAAAAACATTGATGTCAATATTCCGCTGCATGAGATCGTAGCGATTGCCGGGGTTTCCGGCTCGGGAAAATCCTCGCTTGCACTTGGCGCGCTGTATGCGGAGGGATCCCGCAGATATTTGGAATCACTCTCTACCTACACGCGCCGGAGGATGACGCAGGCGGAACGGGCAGATGTGGATGATGTCCGGTACGTGCCGGCAGCGCTTGCACTGCGCCAGCGTCCCGGAGTTCCCGGTATCCGCAGTACATTCGGGACACTTTCGGAGCTGCTCAATAGTCTGCGGCTGATGTTTTCACGGCTTGCAAGCCATCGCTGTCCCAACGGACATTACTGCCCGCCGTCTCTTTCTGTCGCAGCTATGCAGGAAATTACCTGCCCTGTCTGCGGCGCGAAATTCTATGGCCCCGGAGCCGAGGAGCTTGCCTTCAACAGTACCGGCGCCTGCAAGACCTGTGGCGGAACGGGAGTCATCCAGACCGTGAATGAGGCAGCGCTGGTGCCGGATGATTCCAAGACAATCGATGAAGGCGCGGTCGTCGTCTGGGGAACACTCATGTGGTCGCTTATGAAGGATATTGTGCGGACGATGGGCGTGCGGACAGATGTACCGTTCCGCGACCTCTCGCCGGAGGAGAAGGAAATTGTCTACCACGGTGAGCTGAAAAAACATCACATCCATTACGTCAATCCGAATACGCTGGAACCGGCAGAGATGGATTTCAATATTACAGCGCGGTCAATTCCGTGAAGAATTCCCTTGCCAAGGTGAAGGATGAGAAGGGAATGAAGCGTCTCGAAAAATATCTCAAGGAGGGTATTTGCCCTGACTGCCATGGTACAAGGCTTTCGGAGGCCGCCCGCGCGCCGCGGCTTCGGGGTATCGGTCTGGATGAGGCGGCGGCTATGACGCTCTCGGAACTGATCCGCTGGGTGCAGGGTGTTCCGGCATCTCTTCCGGAAGAGATGCGTACGATGGCGGAAAACATCTGTGAATCTTTTATGGACGTCTCCAGGCGGCTGATGGACCTCGGCCTTGGATATCTGTCGCTTGACCGGGCAGCTTCGACGCTTTCCACGGGTGAAAGGCAGCGTGTGCAGCTGGCGAGGGCAGTCCGCAACCGTACGACCGGCGTACTCTATGTTCTCGATGAGCCGTCAATCGGCCTGCACCCCTATAATCTCAAAGGACTGACCGGCGTGATGGACGATCTGCGGGCGGACGGGAACTCCGTCATCATTGTTGACCATGACACACAGGTTTTAAAGCACGCCGACTGGATGATTGAGATGGGAAAAGGAGCCGGAGCGGACGGTGGAACGGTGATTTCCGAGGGAAACATCGAAGCCGTTTCAGAGAATCCGGAGTCTGTCATCGGCCCGTTCCTTTCCGATCAGTATGAAGCAAGAATCCGTCCGGTTACGCCGGCGGATTCCATGTTTGCGAAAGGTATCATACACCTGGAAACGAGGATGATTCATACAGTGCATCCGCTGGATGTCCGGATCCCGATGGGAAGGCTGACCGTAGTGACGGGTGTTTCCGGTTCCGGCAAGACGACGATGGTGCTCGAAAGCCTGATTCCGGCACTCAGGGCAAAGGTCAGCGGCCAGAAGCTGCCGGGACATGTGAAAAGCATCAAAGCGGAAGGCATCACACAGGTCAAACTGATCGACGCGACGCCGATCGGTATCAATGTGCGCTCGACTGTCGCCACTTATGCCAATGTCCACGACGAACTCAGAAAAATATACGCAAAAACAAAAGACGCGAAGGAACGCTGCTTCAAGGCAGGAGACTTCTCTTACAATACGGGCAAACTCCGCTGTCCGGTCTGTGACGGACAGGGGAGATCTCGCTGGATGTTCAGTTCCTGCCCGATGTCAAGATTCCCTGTCCGGAGTGCCGGGGTTCCCGGTACAGCAGAGATGCCTTTGACATCCGCAGGAAGGCAAAGGACGGAAATGAATACAGCCTGCCGGAACTTATGAATATGAGTGTGGATCAGGTGCTTCATGCCCTCGGTGGACTTAAACTCCTGCAGCAGCGCCTGCAGGTGCTGCACGACCTGGGGCTTGGCTATCTGACCCTCGGCGAGGAAACACCGGGACTTTCCGGCGGCGAAGCGCAGCGGCTGAAGCTTGCCAGCGAGATGGGGAAGGGTCAGAGTGACTCGGTATTCGTTTTTGATGAACCGACAATCGGTCTGCATCCGCAGGATGTGAAGACGCTGCTGCTTGTTTTTCAGACTTTGATTGATCACGGAGCAACTGTCGTTGTCATTGAGCATGACCTTGATGTCATAAAGAATGCCGATTACATCATTGACATGGGACCGGGCGGTGGAAAGGAAGGCGGCGGATCGTTGCCTGCGGGGTACCGGACGAAATCAAGAGAACGATGAAAGCATTACTGGGCAATATATATAGAGGGCGAGAGCGGACAGAATCATTCCGAAGGGAATAACCATGACAGGAATAAAAAAAGAAAAATCTGCAGAGTATATGACCTATCCTGAGTACCTGGAAAATATTAAGAGGGGAATTGTAACGGAGGACGGGCACTGTCCTGTCACTCCGCTTCTGATAATGCTGCAGGGCAGATGGAAATCACAGCTTATGTATGAGATGTGCATCTATGACACGGTCAGATTCGGACAGCTGAAGAAGGATCTTTCGGGCATTACAAATACAATGCTTACCAAGGGACTTCGGGAACTTGAAGACGACGGTCTGATAACCAGAAAGCAATTCAATGAGATTCCACCGCATGTGGAGTATTCCCTGACGGAAATGGGGAGAGACCTGCTCCCCGTATTCTATGCGATCATGAACTGGGGGTTTAAATACGAAAAAGAGCTGTATGGAGATACAAAAAAGTAAAAGGCAGTGGGGCAGAAGATGGATAACGTTGCAGAGGAGTATCCTTTACCGACCGCTCCGACTTTTCCAGTCATGCGGCATCCGGACACCCGCAAGTGGTTTGCGATTATCATGGATGTTCCCAAGGATAAGCTGGGCCTGATTGGACAACAGAGGGTGGATGTTATCAATGCGACAGAGCGGATATTTCAAAGGATATCATTTTTACGATGTCAGCCGCTACACTGGCGCTGATCAAGCAGGCTTTTCGCAATCAAAGTATGAGCTTTTCTCTTCGTGATGAAAATGGATTCACCCCAAAGGAGTCGGCAGAGCTCATGAGAAGAATCCACGAAGTTCAGAATAATGAGGTTGTATGAACACACGAATCCCGGAAAGTCTTGAATCGATAAGGCTTGCAGGGATTTTTTCATGTCCTCTAGGTACATTTTGGATACAAATCCTTGGACGGCATGAATGAAGAGAAGTGTATTCAATGTAGTGTTTGTGATACGGATATAGTATGATCACCGGATTTTTAATATGATAATATTCTAAATATTGATCATATTGAAAGACTTGTATTCAACTGCATCATATGATAAGTTAAATGTATCAATTGCTTAAAAATGATCAAAATAGAGGCTTGAGATATGCGCGATTTCTCTTATCAAAATAAATGGATAAAACTGCTTACACCTCAAATTGTAGGTTACCTGACAACAATTCATGAGTATAAGGGAAGGCAGGAGCTGATTGCGACCAGGCATGCAGATATTCTGCAGAATCTGATTGAAATTGCCAAAATTCAAAGCACGGAAAGTTCAAACAAAATCGAAGGTATTTACACCTCGGATGAGCGCCTGAAAAAAATTGTCATGGATAAAACGACACCTCATTCCAGAGATGAATATGAGATTGCCGGATATCGGGATGTTTTAAATACGATCCATGAAAATTATGAGCACATTCCTGTCAAGCCGACACTGATACTGCAACTCCACCGTGATATGTATAAATTTGAGGAGACAAGAATTGGCGGCCAGTGGAAAATTTCTGATAACAGAATTGAGGAAGTGGATAAAGATGGAAAACGGACAATAAGATTTCAGACTGTTCCAGCATTTGAAACACCAGAGGCAATGATACAGTTATGCAAGGCATATCAGGAGATTCTGTCAGATGCGCAGGTTGATCCGTTACTAATAATCCCGATGTTCATTCTTGATTTTCTGTGTATCCATCCATTTCTTGATGGAAACGGCAGAATGAGCAGGCTGCTTACGCTGCTTTTGCTGTATAAAAATGGATATTTCGTTGGAAGATATATCAGTATAGAGAAACTCATAGAGACAGCGAAGGATCAATATTATGACGCACTGCAGACAAGTTCAGCGGGGTGGCATGAGGGAAATAATGATTATATGCCATTTGTCGTATATATGCTTAGTGTCATAACAGCTGCCTATCGCGAGTTTATGGAACGCACAGAACTTGTGGAAGAACGGAAGGTTTCAAAGCCGGACCGCATCGAAGAGATGCTGCGGAAAAAGTTCGGGACTTTTACAAAAACAGAGATTCAAAATGAATTTCCAAATATTGGTCAGGCAACGATACAAAGGACACTTTCGAAGCTCCAGAAGGAAAATAAGATCCTTAAAATCGGCGGAGGCCGTTATACGAAGTACCGCTGGAACTGGGATAAAGAGGAGTGATTTTAGGAGGGTGGCATGATTACAGGTGAACTTAAAAACAAGATCGATGCTTTATGGGAGATATTCTGGACGGGAGGACTTACCAATCCGCTGGATGTCATTGAACAGATGACATATCTTATGTTTATTCACGATCTGGATGACAGTGATAATCTTCATGCTAGGGAATGTGCCATGCTGGGCCTTCCCTATGAAAGTATATTTGCCGGGGAAGTAAAAATTGGAGATCGTGTGGTTGATGGGTCACAGCTTAAGTGGTCTGTTTTCCATGATTTCCCGGCGCAGAAGATGTATTCCGTTATGCAGGAGATGGTATTTCCCTTTATCAAAGATCTGCATGGAAATAAAGAGAGCGCCTATGCAAAATACATGCAGGATGCAATCTTCAAGATCCCGACGCCCCTGATGCTGTCCAAGGTCGTCGATGCCATGGATGAACTTTATAAGCAGATGAGCGGTTTGAAAGACACCGATGCCCGCGGTGATGTTTATGAATATCTCCTGTCCAAATTGGCAAATTCCGGCGTGAATGGACAGTTCCGGACACCAAGGCATATTATCAAGATGATGGTTGAGCTGATGCAGCCGGGACCGGACGAAGTCGTATGTGACCCCGCCTGTGGCACCTCGGGCTTCCTTGTTGCCGTTGGTGAGTATGAAAAAGAGCATCATAAAGAAGAAATCTTCTTTGACAGGGCGAAGAAAGATCATTACATGAATCACATGTTTCATGGCTATGATATGGACCGGACGATGCTTCGTATCGGTGCCATGAATATGATGACGCATGGTATTGACAACCCTTATATCGAATATCGTGACAGCCTTTCCGATCAGAATCCGGATCGGAACAAATATACACTGATCCTGGCCAACCCGCCGTTCAAGGGGAGCCTTGATTATGATATTGTTTCAACCGATCTGTTGAAACTGTGCAAGACCAAAAAGACAGAGCTGCTTTTCGTAAACCTATTTATTCAGATGCTGAAAGTTGGAGGCCGGTGCGCCTGCATCGTCCCTGACGGTGTACTCTTTGGTTCCTCAACCGCTCATAAGGCGATCCGCAGGGAACTGATTGAAAATCAGAGACTGGAGGCGGTGATCTCTATGCCTTCCGGTGTATTCAAGCCATATGCAGGAGTATCTACCGGTATTCTGATATTCACGAAAACAAATCACGGCGGTACCGATAACGTCTGGTTCTACGATATGAAGGCAGACGGATTTAGTTTGGATGACAAAAGGACGCCGACAGAAGAGAATGATATTCCGGATATTATAGAGCGTTTTAAGCACAGGGATCCGGAGAGAAGTCGTGAGCGGACGGAACAGTCTTTCATGGTGCCAAAGCAGGAAATCGTTGATAATGGATACGATCTTTCCATCAACAAGTACAAAAAAGTCGAGTACAAGCCGGTGGAATATCCGCCTACAAGCGAGATTCTGGCCAGTATCCGTAACCTGGAAACGGAAATTACAAACGATCTGGATGATCTCGAAAAGATGCTCACGAATGAGACAAATTGATATTTGTGGGGGATGTTAGATGGTAAAAGTGTTATTGGAAGATTGCTGTGAAATACTGGATTCTATGCGAGTGCCAATCACATCTTCAGATAGGACAGTGGGCCCGTATCCATATTATGGAGCTAATGGAATTCAGGATCATGTAGCAAATTACATTTTCGATGATGAATTGGTTCTTTTGGCTGAAGATGGGGGCAACTTTGGATCTAAGGAAAGGCCGATTGCTTACCGAGTTTCGGGAAAATGCTGGGTTAATAATCATGCCCATGTTTTAAAACCAAAAGATGGACTGGATGTTGATTATTTATGCTATTCTTTGATGTTCTATGATGTTGGGGGAATGGTCAATGGAGCTACGAGGAAAAAGCTAACTCAAGCTGCAATGCGACAGATGATGATTCCAAAAAGATCTATGGAAGAACAAAGACGCATCGTTGATATACTTGCAAAAGTTGTTGCAGTGAAAGAAAAGAGACAACACGAAATAGCAGAGTTCGATAACCTTATCAAAGCCCGATTTGTCGAGATGTTTGGAGACCCGGTAACAAATCCATTTAATTGGGAGAAAAGCCAACTGGGGAAGGTGTGTGATGTTAGAGATGGTACACATGATTCACCAGAATACTTTGAAACAGGTTGGCCATTGGTTACATCTAAAAACGTTACGGGCGGTCATCTTGACCTAACGTCCTGTAACTACATTTCGGAAGAAGATTTTAAAAAAATTAATGAAAGATCGAAGGTTGATTCCGGTGATATTATAATGCCGATGATAGGGACGGTTGGTAAACCTGTGATTGTAGACGTGGAACCCGCTTTTGCAATCAAGAATGTTGCTTTAATAAAATTTCCAAAGAAATCGCTTGTATCAAATATCTACATTCGGGCATTATTGGAATCGGACTATTTTGACAGGGCGGTAATTGGCAAGGTGCGTGGAGGAACGCAGAAGTTTATTTCGCTTGGTGATATTCGCAAATTTGAAATACTTGTTCCGGATATTGAAGTACAAAATAACTTCGCCACCTTCGTCGCTCAAGTCGACAAATCAAAAGTTGCCGTTCAGAAGTCACTTGATGAGACACAGGTATTATTTAACGCTTTAATGCAGAAATATTTCGGGTAAAATAGAGGTATCAGTGGATTTGAGGTGAATTGGCCGGTGATTTGCCTCCTTGATCAAGGAGGTATATCAGAGTGGAAGAGAAAATCGTAAGGATTGTCAACGAGATGGCAGAGGTGCTGAATGCTTCTCAACTGAGAAAGCTGCAGGAGGTGCTTTTGAAAGAGCTGTGCCGGGAAAGCCGGATGGAAAAAGCGACGACCAATGAAGAGTATCTTCAGATGTTTCTCAACGCCAAGAAGATTGAAGGATGTTCGGATCGAACGATACAGTATTACCGCGTTACGGTGGAACGTTTTTTGAAAGTGGTTCAGAAGCGCATTCGGAAAGTGACGGCAGAAGAGATACGGCAGTATTTGGTTGAGTATCAGTCCGTGAATAATTGCAGCAAAACGACGATTGATAATATCCGTAGAAATATATCCAGCTTTTTCTCATGGCTTGAAGAAGAGGATTATATTTTAAAAAGTCCGATGCGGAAGATCCATAAAATACGGGCGCCCAAGATTGTCAAAACGATAATTTCCGATGAGGAGATTGAGAAACTCAGGGATGCGTGCACAGAGATGCGGGATCTGGCGGTGGTGGATTTGCTGTATTCGACAGGTATCCGGGTCGGAGAACTGGTACGGTTAAACAGAAAGGATATCGATTTTAGCGAACGGGAATGCATAGTCTTCGGTAAAGGCGATAAAGAACGCAAGGTGTATTTTGATGCCAGGACGAAAATCCATCTGCAGCGGTATCTGGCATCCAGAACCGACAGCAATGAAGCACTGATTGTAGGGGTGAATGCGCCATTTGCCAGGCTGAACATCCGGGGAGTTGAGATCCGGCTCCGGGAACTTGGCCGAAAGGCAGATGTAGAGCGTATACATCCACATAAGTTCAGAAGAACTATGGCTACGAGGGCAATTGACAAAGGAATGCCGATTGAACAAGTACAGAAAATTCTTGGCCATTCTCAGATTGATACGACTATGCAGTATGCTATTGTCAGCCAAAATAACGTAAAGGAATCACACAGAAAATTTATCGCGTGATGTTGCCAGAAGAGGTGACGCACATGATGTATCCGTATATGACATTCAGCGATGATACAGAAGTAACCCATTCACCGTTAAGAGATAATGGGACGGTGGAAGTGTATATTGAAACACCAACCGATACCGGTTTTAAGAGCCTTACATGCACTTTGCCGGAATATACATGGGAAAATAATGGTTACAGTGAAGACGAATTAAAGCATTGGAAAGAATATGTGCAAAATAATGCACATATTATCATGGAACTGGCCAGAGACGGGGGCTTTGACAATGCCACAGCTGTTTAAAATAGGTCCGTATATTGTTTATTTCTGGTCGAATGAAGGCTTCCCACAAGAACCGGTGCATGTGCACGTTAAGAAGGAAAGCCATCCGCAAATGCTACGAAATTCTGGATTACCAGAAGTGGAAAGACCCTTTTGGCAAATAATAATTCATGCATTCGGGAAAGGGATCTTCGCCTGATTCAGCGTATTGTTGAGGCGAATAGTGAAAGCGTTATGAATGCCTGAAAAAGACATTTTGATACCATTTCTTTTTATTGTTGATAGTTTGTGACTTCGTTCTTGTAAGCCCGATTTGTCGAAATGTTTGGGGATCCTCTTACAAATCCGAAACATATACCGATGACAACTATTGGAAATGTTTGCGATTTTATTGGAGGTAGCCAACCGCCTCGTAAGGAGTTTATTTTTAAACCGAAAGAGGGATATGTAAGGCTAATTCAGATACGAGATTATAAGACTGATGAATATGTGACATATGCACCGATAGATCATTGCCATAAGTTTTGTAATGCTGATGACATAATGATCGGCAGATATGGTCCGCCAATTTTTCAAATATTACAAGGGCTAGAAGGAGCATACAATGTTGCGTTGATGAAGGCGGTTCCGCATGGAATCAATAAAGAATTTATGCGTGCATATTTAAAAAGAGATGAACTGCTTCATTTCCTCGAAGGTTTTTCTGCTCGGACTGCAGGACAGGCTGGGATTGCAATGAATGAATTGCGCAGTTATCCGTGCCCTTTACCTTCAACTAGTGCGCAGGAAGAATTTGTGGATTTTATTCAGCAGGTCGACAAATCAAAATCTGCCGTAAAAACAAATACAGATTCAATAAGCGATTGACCGGCTATTATAGAGCTCTTTTATTTATAAAAAAGACCAGGATCTGAGACAGGGGAACGGTATATATGACGAATTTTGATTATCTTAATTCGGAACCACAATTTTCTACCTTTGCTCCGGTGGCAATCTCAGCAGAAAAGATTGCGGTGCTTGATCCGTCTGCCAGTATTATCAACTGCCGGCGGGCCATGGAATTTGCCATCAAGTGGATGTATTCCGTGGACAAGGCTCTCGTCATGCCATATCAGGACAATCTGGTTACACTCCTTCACACGGAAGAATTTAAAGACCTGATGGATGACAGTCTCTGGCGGCGCCTCGATTTTATCCGGCGTGTGGGAAATCAGGTAGCCCATACCGGAAAACCGGCAACACTGGACCAGGCTAAACTGTGCCTGAAAGATCTGTTCCTGTTCATGGACTTTATTTCCTATTGCTATGGGGAGAATTATCAGGAACGTAAGTATGATGAATCCCTGCTGGAGCAGTCAGCGCAGGTGCCTGAAGCTGCGGCGGATTCTGAAAAAACATCCGATATCGCTGAAGTTGATTTAAAAGCGCTGATAGAGGAAAACAAAGCACTTAAAGAGGAACTGACGAAGCGCAGGGAGGGACAGGCTCCGGATTATGTCACAAAGCCACTGGATCTTTCTGAATTCAAGACGCGGAAGATTTACATTGATTCCATGCTGGTGGATGCTGGCTGGACAGAGGGAAAAGACTGGCTGAATGAAGTTGAACTGGACGGGATGCCTAATGCTTCCGGCAAGGGATATGCTGATTATGTGCTTTATGATGATGCGCAGCGTCCGCTTGCGGTCATTGAGGCAAAGCGCACCTGCGTGGATGTGTCCAAAGGGCGCCAGCAGGCAAAACTGTATGCCGACCTTCTGGAAAAGCAGTATCACCGGCGGCCGGTTGTTTTTCTGACAAATGGCTTTGATACAAGGATCGTTGACGGACAGTATCCGGAACGGCAGTGTGCCGCCATCTGGTCAAAACGCGACCTTGAGAAATGGTTTAATCTGCTGTCTATGAGGACAAGTCTCCGGAATGTAGTTGTCGATAAGCAGATTGCAGGGCGCTATTATCAGGAAGCCGCAATTAAAGCAGTCTGCGACAGTTTTGATAACAAGAACCGTCGGAAAGCGCTGCTTGTCATGGCGACCGGTTCCGGTAAGACAAGAACGGTTATAGCGCTGTGTAAAGTGCTGATGAATGCCGGGTGGATCCGCAACATTCTCTTCCTTGCAGACAGAAATTCGCTTGTTGTGCAGGCTAAACGGAACTTTGTAAATCTCCTGCCGGATCTTTCCTGCAGCAATATTATGGAAGAAAAGAATAACTACGATGCACATTGCATCTTCTCCACCTATCAGACCATGATCAATCTGATTGATGAAGCAAAGGATGAAGAAGGTAAGATATTCTCCTGTGGTCATTTTGATCTTGTGATCTGTGATGAGGCACACCGCTCTATCTACAATAAATACAGAGATATCTTCAATTACTTCGATGCACCGCTCGTTGGCCTTACTGCAACACCGAAAGATGAGATCGATAAGAACACCTATGAAGTCTTTGACCTTGAAAATGGCGTGCCGACTTATGGATATGAGCTTGCACAGGCGGTAAAGGATGGATATCTGGTAGATTTTCAGTCTGTTGAGACAACACTTAAATTTATAGATCAGGGTATTGTTTATGATGAACTGTCTGATGAGGAGAAAGAAGAATATGAGGAAGATTTTATTGATGAAGATGGAAATCTTCCGGATTCTATCGGTTCTTCCGCATTAAATACCTGGATCTTTAATGAGGATACAATCCGGAAAGTCCTGCAGATCGTGATGACACAGGGCTTGAAGATCGATTACGGTGAAAAAATCGGAAAGACGATTATATTTGCCAAAAATCACGCTCATGCAGAAAAGATCCTGGAAGTGTTCCATAAGGAATACCCACATCTGTCGGATGATTTTGCCAAAGTGATTGATAACCGGATTCATTATGCCCAGAGTGCGATTGATGAGTTCAGCGATCCCCGGAAACTGCCACTGATTGCCATTTCGGTTGATATGCTGGATACAGGTATTGATGTGCCGGAGATTCTGAACCTTGTCTTCTTCAAAAAGGTCATGAGCAAGGCTAAGTTCTGGCAGATGATCGGCCGCGGTACAAGACTCTGTCCGGGACTTATGGATGGCAGGGATAAAGATAAGTTCTATATCTTTGATTTCTGCGGGAACTTCGAATTCTTCCGGATGAACAAGGGAAAGCCTTCCGCCAATCAGATTGCGTTACAGGGGGCAGTCTTTAACCTGGAATTTCAGATAGCATATAAACTGCAGACGCTGGAAAACCAGACGACGAGATTAAAAGCATATCGGGATAAATTAGTCGCAGTTATGAGTAGTAAGGTATCTGAGTTAAACCGGGAGAACTTTGCTGTCCGACAGCATATTAAGTATGTGGATTTTTACTCCAGGCCTGAAGGGTATCGATCGTTATCTTATGAAGATACGCTGATTGAGCAGAATGAGCTCGCTCCACTTATTCTGCCGGATCCTGACCCGGCGGGCAGCGTCCGTTTTGATGCGCTGATGTACGGAATAGAACTGGCATATCTTTCAGGAGAGAAGTATGCCAGAGCCCGTAAAGACCTCTTGAAACACGTTAGAGCGCTGGCTGATATTGCCAACATACCGACTATTCAGGGAAAGTCTGAGCTGATCCGTACCATTCTTCATACAGATTATCTGGAAAAAGCCGGAATAGATGAGTTTGAGAGAATCCGGGAAGAACTGCGCGGTCTGATGGTATACATACAGCCGAAGTCTGTGCGTTATGATACGAATTTCACCGATGATATCCTGAATATGGAGATTCGTGAATCTGAACTGGATTATGGCGAGCTTGCCAACTATAAAGCAAAGGCAGAATACTATGTGCGGACACATCAGGACATGATCACGATTGCGAAGCTTAAAACCAACAAGCCATTAACCGCGAGCGACGTCGAGGTTCTGGAAGAAGTGCTCTGGAGTGAGGTTGGCACCAAAGAAGAGTATAAACAGGAATACGGAGACAAGCCCCTTGGCGAGTTTGTCCGCAGTATCGTCGGCCTTGATATGAATGCGGCAAAGGAGGCATTCTCAGCGTACCTGAATAACGTCAATCTTGACAGTCGTCAGATCTATTTCGTCAATCAGATCGTAGAGTACATTGTTCACAATGGAATGATGAAAGACCTCTCCGTCCTACAGGAAGCACCATTCACAGATCGCGGAAGCATTGTGGAAATCTTCCCGGATCTGAACGTGTGGATGGGTATTCGGAAAGTAATCGAACAGATTAATGCAAATGCTGCCTGAGACGTTGAAGAAAACGTGTAGTTGATATTTTTGTTCAGATGGCCAACTTCATTTTACAATCAGCGATCGTTATATTATTCACAAACCTTCTGATTATCATTCAGATGAGAGCAAAGAGTATTTGACACCAAATAAGACACCATCTATTATAAAGCCAGGAAAAACAATGTCGAAGTGGGACAAACTATTAGGCAGAATTCTTTCGTTGTCAAAGGATATGCGATTTAAAGAGCTGCGGACAGTTTTAGAGAGCTATGGGTACACGATGAATGCTCCGAAGAGCGGAAGCAGTCATTACACCTTCCGTAAGCAAGGCAAGAATCCCATTACCATTCGGAAGCATGAGCCAATCAAGAAAGTTTATGTTGAAATGATGCGCGAGGTCGTGGAGGAGGAATCGTTGCATGAAAACGGTTGAATATTATATGAATCTTCCCTATAAGATGGAGATTGTTCCGGATCCGGATGAGGGTGGATATGTTGCCCGCTATCCTGAACTTCCCGGCTGCATGACGGCTGGGGAAACTGTGGAATCTGTTATAAAAAATGCTGCGGATGCAAAGAAGGCGTGGCTGGAAGCAGCTTTAGAGGAAGGAACAGAGATTGCAGAGCCGGTTTCGCTCGACGATTATTCCGGACAGTTTAAGCTGAGAATCCCGAAAAGCCTTCACCGGACGCTGGCGATGCATTCTAAAGAGGAGGGAGTCAGTATGAATCAGTATTGTGTGTATTTACTCTCTAAGAATGACGCCCTGGAAAAGGAACTTAACTCGAACGGGTAAGAATCTGTATTTCATTTTCAAATTCGAATGAGGCGATGCAAATCAAGAAAAGTGCCGCGGTAAACGGCACTTTTCCATCACTTTTTATCAATTGCTTCGTTCGCCGCATCCAGATCTGCCTGGTACTTCTTCACATCATCCTCAGCAATCTGCTTTGCTTCTTCCGCATCCGCAGTTTTGATTGCCGGGTTGTGGACAGTCTTTCCGATGAAATAACAGGGGGTCACGTGGCAACTAGGAACTTCAACCTGAGGGGAACGGGCGGTCGAGGAGGGAAGATGACAGAAATCCGTTATGCTAAACCATCAGACGCAAATCGCCTTTTGGAAATATATGACTATTACGTCCGAAATACTGCCATCACCTTTGAGTATGAGACGCCATCGTTAGAGGAGTTCACTGCAAGGATCGAACATACAATGAAACGATACCCTTATCTGGTAGCTGCAGTGGATGGCCGCATAGAGGGATATGCCTATGCAGGAGTTTTCAAGGACAGAGCGGCGTATGACTGGTCCGCAGAAACGACGATCTATATCGCACATGATTCGCGAAAAAGCGGTTTGGGACGTATGCTCTATGAAGCCTTGGAGGAAAAGCTGAAAGTAATGGGAATTCAGAATCTGTATGCCTGTATTGCGTATCCGGACGTTGAAGATGAGTATCTGACAAAAAACAGCGCTGAGTTTCATGAGCATATGGGCTACTCGAAGGCAGGTATATTTCACAAGTGCGGTTATAAGTTTGGCCGGTGGTATGACATGATATGGATGGAAAAGTTAATAGGAGAGCACTGCGATCATCTGACTGATGGAGCAGACCACGTTCTATGACATTCTTATAAAGTATCCTGAAATTTTGCTCTATATGCTCGATCACGATGAAAAGCTCGAGCAGGAAATCATCAGCTGGAAGGAAGCGTTGTAAGGCATGTGAAGGGAGGAAAAAGAATTTGCACCCGACGTCGTAACATGGTATTATAGACCGGTTCAATTTTCATACGGTATAATTGGAAACGTACACTTCTTCTGGTGATAACGAACAACACGTCCTCACAACACCGGAAGGAGTGTTTTTCTATGCCTGAAAATAAGCTTGAAAACTTTGTGTTTACAGTTATCATGGCCTTTCTGATGGTCTATGCGATGATTTGCTACAACATTGCGCTCAATATTGGCGGAATGAAGGATATCGTTTTCCTGATGGCATTTGGTGAACTTCGCATCATGTGGCCAGTGGCCATTGTCCTGGAACTGTTTGTCATGGAACGTCCAGTCATGGCGTTGACACAGCGTGTTATTACAGACGAAATGCCTTTCATTATGATCCTGCTGATTCGCTGTTCACTGACAGTCTGCCTGATGTGTCCGGCCATGAGCTTCGTTGCAACACTTCTGTTCAAGGATTACCATGAAGCAGGACTTGCTGGAGTATGGCTTCAGACGGCAGCGCTGAATTTTCCGATGGCGCTTTGCTGGCAGATCTTCTTTGCCGGACCGGCAGGAAGAGGAATTTTCAGATGTTTGTGTTCTTTCTGGCGGAAAAGACGGTCTGCAAGGTGACGAAGGAGGCATCGAATATGCTACAATCACTTTGCACGATGAAATCGACGGACAGGTTCCTTTCAGGAGAAAACGGTCATGGAAATATTCCTTACTGAACTCGAAACGTATATGTACAACATTGTTGAGGTGTGCACGAGCCTTCTCGAGTTTTTTGGCATTGTCGTTCTGGTAACTTCCGCCGTCCGGGCATTCATTCGATGGGCACGGTGTGACCGCAAGAATATCCGTCTCGATCTCGCGCAGGGCATAGCGCTTGCCTTGGAATTCAAGATGGGCGGCGAGGTTCTCCGTACGGTAGTCGTCCGCGAATGGTCTGAGCTTGGCATACTCGGGGCTATCATTGTACTCCGCGCGGTATTGACTTTCCTGATTCACTGGGAAATCAAGAATGAGAAGAAAGACATGGCGGAAAACACGACACGAAAACACGACACTGATGCCATAAGTTGAAAAATGGATACTTTTGAGAATGAACTATGATAGAATGAGTGCCCGAATGAATACAGACTCATAAGACAGACAGTAGATTTTCAAGGCTTCGGAGAATACAATGTCAGAAATGACCTGGATGTTCTTCGGAGCCTTTTTATCGTTCAGAGGCATTTACACGGAGCAGGCTGTCATCAGGGATCAACAGAGAGCATACAGAATGGAGGCAGAGCACATGAGACAATTATTTTACACACCAGAATATGCCAAGACCGGGGATGTCATCCCATTTTATAACGAGAAGACAAAGCGGTTCGAGAATTACTATCTGAAAAACTGGAACCCGGATGCGCCAAAAGATCTGGCTTTCCACGGGTGGTACCGGATTGTGACGGAGGATCTCCGCACATATGTGGAAACACCGACCAAAATCCAGGGAGGAACAGGGTCCGTAATCTGCGTAGATGGCCTGTACCATATGTTCTATTGTACGTTTGACCGAGATCCGGCTGCTCAGTGGGCACGCCATGCAACCAGCATCGACCTGGTACACTGGAAAGATATCCCGGAGGAAAAGTTCGGGCCCGACGGAACAATATACCGCATGAGCGACTGGAGAGACCCGTTTGTTTTCTGGAATGAAGAGGATTCCTGCTGGTGGATGCTTCTTGCAGCAAGAGAAAACGGAAGGACAGAGCGCAATGGATGCGTTGCACTCTGCAAATCAAAAGACCTTTCACACTGGACTTATCAGAAGCCGCTGTATTCTCCGCATATGCACCAGGGAGCTTACGAATGTCCAGATCTATTCCGCATGGGGGACTGGTATTACCTGGTATTTTCCAGTTATACGGACGGATTTGCAACCTATTACCGGATGAGCCGCAGCCTTTCCGGACCGTGGATCAGGCCGGAAAGAGATACCTTTGATGGAAGGGCTTTCT
Source organism: uncultured Lachnospiraceae bacterium (assembly GCA_900555005.1). The sequence goes on from USJM01000008.1 coordinate 17,350, forward strand.
ATGCGGCTAAGACCGGGACAGATGGAAAGAACCGCTATATTTTCGGCTGGAATCCGACAAGGGGTGAAAATGGCTGGGGGTTCGACCCGGGAACCGATTTTGGAGCGGATTATAAGAGCTGGAACTGGGGAGGATCCATCGTGACGCACCAGCTTGTGCAGCATGAGGACGGAAGCCTTGGAACCAGGCCTGTCGAAAGCGTGGCAGGGGCATTTACAGCAAAAAAAACGGATTCATTCACACCGCTGACAGGGCAATGGACGATGGGGGCGGGAAAGGCATCATGCTTTGCGCAGGAAGGCTATTCCGCTGCAATCGGTTCTCTTCAGATTCCGGAGCAATGCTGTATCAGAGCTTCAATTCGTTATGAGGGGACGCCTCGGTCCTTCGGCCTGGCGCTACAGGTAGACGAACGGTTCGACTTTGGTTATTATCTGATGTTTGAACCGGATTTTTCACGGATCGAATTTCGTTCTGGGCTCCGGATGTATGAGCAGGGAGGCCAGATGTTCCCTTATGCGGTTGAGATGGAACGGCCTTTCCGCATGACCCCGGGGAAAACTTATCAGCTTGAACTTTATATACAGGGAAGCCTGGCAGTCTTATACATTGATCGGGATGTCGCGTTCGGATTCCGGATGTACAATTGGAAGAACCGCAGACTTGGACTGTTTGCGGCAGATGGCGGAATCTGTGTAAAGGATTGTGAAATACTGACAGAAGAGGAGAAGTGAATTCGTATGAAGGTTCGCATTGACAGAGAATACCTGTGGGTTCCAGTATGGGCCGGTACGAAAAAGGAATCATGGACATCAACACCATGAGGTCAGCCTGTGCAGCAACTCCTGGCTGGGGTATGAGAGCGGAGTTTGATTCTGCTCGACCATGATACAAGTGAGCCTGCTCTAATGAAAAGTGACTGCCGTCGATAAAACAATGACGGCAGTTTGCTTGCACAAGATGGCTGACTATGAACGAAAAATTTCAGAACAAAGAAGAACGGAAAGTGAATAATCATGACAGACTTGAAGAGATCGATGAGAAGTGATAATCCCCTGAATGGAAAGCATATCGTGTTCCTTGGCAGCTCTGTGACTTACGGAGCAGCTTCGAATGGGGTTTCGTTTGTGGACTTTCTGGCAGAGAAGATGGGCTGCAGGGTGACGAAGGAGGCAGTTTCGGGGACTACGCTGGTGGATGATGCGCCAGATTCCTATATCTGCAGGATGAAGAAGCTGAATCCGGAGATGAAGGTGGATCTGTTCGTGTGTCAGCTTTCGACAAATGACGCCACCCAGATGAAAGAACTGGGAGAGGCTTGCTGCACATATGACATGAAAGATTTTAATACGAAGACGGTTGCAGGTGCCATCGAGTACATCATCGCGTATGCCAGGAAAACATGGAAGTGTCCGGTGGCGTTCTATACAAGCCCAAGATACGACAGTGCGCGGTACGCCGCCATGGTCGGACTACTGCAGACGATCCGGCGCAAGTGGGACATTGCGCTGATCGACCTGTGGAACGATTCGGTTTTCAATGACATCACAGCCGGGCAGCGGAGCCGGTATATGGCGGATCCGATTCATCCGACCAGGGAGGGCTATCTGGAGTGGTGGACGCCGTATTTTAAAAGAGTAATAGTTCCTGCGATCTCTTAAAGACAGGAAAATAGATGAATACGATTCTGGAGAATCTTCGAAGCAAGACTGGAATCGATTTAAATCGTTTAATATGATAGGAATAGGTTTTGACAGAGAACAAAAATGAGTTTAATATGAAGTGGACTTCAAATTGAACTAAAAAAGAGGTGTACCCATGACATATATCCATCGTTCTCTGGAAAGAAAGTTCCTTAAGATGAGTCATGCCTTTAAAGTGGTTATGGTAACCGGGGCGAGGCAGGTTGGAAAGTCTACGATGTTGAAGTATCTGGCACAAGACTCGGGTAGAACCTATGTGTCCATGGATGACGGCGATGTGCGTGAGCTTGCAAACCATGACCCGAAGCTGTTTTTTCAGATGTATCAGCCCCCTGTCCTCATCGATGAAGTCCAGAAGGCTCCAGCCCTGTTTGAGCAGATCAAGATCCTCTGTGATGAGAGTGAAGAGAGAGGCCGTTTCTGGCTGACGGGCTCTCAGAGTAAAAAGCTGATGAAGCAGGCAGGAGATTCGCTGGCAGGCAGGATCGGAATCCTGAAGATGTACAGCTTGTCAGCAAAGGAGCTGGAAGGCAGGCCGGATGACATTCCGGATAGCTACAGTCTTTCTTCGCTTCTACAGAGAAAGAAGGATCTTCCGGATAACAACATCCTGGATGTATATTCCCGCATATGGGAAGGCGGCATGCCGGATATGATATCGATGGATGCCGAAATTCGAAGAGAATACTGGAATTCTTACATTGATGCCTATCTCATGAGAGATGCAGTGGATGACAATGGAATTCTGGATACAGAAGGATTTAGGAAATTTCTAAGAGCCTGCGCTGCATTTTCCGGAGAGCTTGTCAATTATAATGATCTGGGAAATGCTGCCGGGGTGTCTGGTTCAACAGCAAAGGAATGGGCAAAAGTGCTTCAGACGATGGGTATTATCTTTCTTCTGGAACCCTATTATAACAATGAGCTGAAGCGCATGATAAAAACGCCGAAGCTGTACTTTTGCGATACCGGTTTATGTGCTTTCCTGTCTTCATGGACCAGCCGGGATACACTTTTGAATGGTGCGGCATCCGGCCATTATCTCGAGAATTATGTTGTCTCTGAGATGCTTCGCAATTATTCTTACGGTGAGAAGAAGGTCAATTTGAATTTCTACAGGGATACAAATCAGAAAGAAATTGACCTGGTTCTGGAAATGGATGAACAGCTGCACCCGTTTGAGATCAAGCGTGCGGCCTCTCCTGATCCCAAAGTAATCAGAGCTTTTTCGCTGCTCGCTAAAAGCGGAAAGGAAATCGGGCCAGGAGGGATTATCTGCATGGCTGCAAAGCCATTTCCGATTAATGCAGATAACAATTTAATACCTGTGAATCTGCTCTAAGGAAAAGTGTCTGCCGTTGATATAGCATTAACAAAAGTTTGCCTGTTCAAAAAACAGAGATCGGACGATCAAGACAGATTTAACTGCCCTTGATGATATGTGTGGAATATACGGCGAGGCAGGTCAGCGGATACTGACTTTTGCATTCACAAAGTCACACAGATAAGTCGCCGTGCCGTCAACTCCGAGACAGCTGCTATCGATCATGATATCTGTATGGGAAAAATCAGATGGTATATAGCCTGCATATCTGACGTGGTACGCCTCTCTTGCCCGATCTACATCCTGGATCATCTTTTTGGCAGTTTCTTCCTTATCGCTGACGACCTCACATCTGGTGTCACGGTGGCAACCAAGCAAGGCACAGCTTCTGCAGACTATCTTGCCCAGAACTGTCCGGATGCAACGGTAACGGTGTGGATTACGATGAGATTCAGAGAGTTCGCGGCAGGATACCATATCTTGCTGAATATGATCCTAGCCTTATGCCAGGAGGCTGTAGCAGGAAAGAGCAGTGACTTAATCGATATGAGGGGCAGATGTTTCGTGTAGACACGGCTCTTTTTTTATGTAGGAGGAATAAAACATTGGAGGCAGCTCTTGATGATTATTAGTAATTATTCTTGTTTTCTATTGTAAACTGGTTCGCAAGATGATACGATAAAAATGTCTTTTCAGAAGGAAGGAGGGAGTTGTATGTGGCTGTTATTTGCGATTGGCTCGGCTGTTTTTGCGGCACTGACATCGATTCTGGCAAAGGTTGGAATCGAGGGCGTGAACTCGAATCTGGCGACGGCGATCCGTACCTTTGTTGTGCTGGCGATGGCGTGGGGGATGGTATTCCTGACGCATGCAGAAAGCGGGCTTTCAAGTATCGGAAAGAAGAGCTGGCTGTTTTTAATTCTGTCGGGACTCTGTACCGGTGCTTCATGGCTATGCTATTACCGGGCGCTTCAGGTTGGTGAGGCCTCGAAGGTCGTGCCGGTCGACAAGATGAGCACCGTGCTGACGTTGATTCTGGCGTTTATCTTCCTGCATGAGACGATCAATGCCAAGTCGATCATCGGGATGCTTCTGCTTACGGCGGGAACCCTGGTTATGGTCATTTCCTAAGCGAGTCATCAGATTGATAGAATGAAGCAGCATTTCTATGACTGAACAGCTGCCGGAACTCTACGTGGGTACCGGCAGCTGGTTTTTAA
>USJM01000009.1 GCA_900555005.1 uncultured Lachnospiraceae bacterium
GGATGCCGCTTTTTGTAAGGACAGTGTGCCAGGAACGTGAGATGACGGCGGCATCGCCGAATCGGGCAGGGCAAGGTGAATCTGCCCTGCCCGATTGAATACGGACAGAAATTTCCAGGGATGCCGAGCCGGCACCGGAAGGGCTCAGGCATCTGAGCGGCAAACTGGTTCTTCATCAGATTGCTTGTCTCATCCAGCACCTGTCTGAGCGTGTCCGAAGCAGCTCTGCTGGCGAGTTCTGCGACAGCCGCGTTCGCTTTCTCCTGGACCTTCCGGACCATCTCCGGATCTTCGAGAACACGCAGTTCGTCATCGGCTGAGTTGATGATTCGGTTTGCCCTTGACTGGACAAGGAGCTGGTAGCGCTCGATGTGATTCTGGTTTTTCCGGAAACCGGCGTCTGAGAGCGCGGCGATCAGGCGGGAAGTCCAGTAGAAATTGTCGGTGGAGACCTTGCCGGTCGTGTTTGACAGATAGTCCGGGAAGCGGTCCACCTGCGGATACAGCGGGATCATCGCATTGAAGGCATTGGACGCAAATGCCACCCATTCGATGGCACGGCTGCCCTCTGGCATGTAAGGACGGATCTGGATGAAACCGAGGAAGTCATTCCGGTTGATCCCGATTGAGCGGTAGGCGCCGGCGAGCGACTTATCTCCATAGCTCTTGTATGGATCGTATGGAGTTCCCTGGAAATGGGAGCTCAGTACGTACTTTACATCTTCCGGCGTGATCTTCTTCTCCGGAACCAGGCACCATGGAAGATCGTCTGACTCCGGCTTGAAATCGGCATCCGGACCGTCCCAGACGAAATCAGTCGGATTGAAGTAGCGCAGCATGAACCAGGCGCGAGGCGTGTTGTAGACATGGTCTGCATCATCATGGCTGCCGAAGGCCGCACGCGGGTCGAACTCGGAAATGTCCTGGTCTGACTCATCGTCCTCATCGTCCGTGTCCGAATCGTCATCAAATCCATGACGGAAGTCAATCACATCGCTGCCGGTCTCATCCGGATCCTCGTCGTCCTCCTCAAGTTCCAGCTCGCTGTTGAAGTACTGGGTGAGGTCGAGGTGGTACCGCTCCACAAATTCCAGAAGATCTCCGGAACACATAAAGTCCGCCTGCTCTCCAAGGGCATCCTCGAAATCAAACTCATCGATTCCCTGCTGGTTCGGCATGACGACGTAGCTGTCGTCCGGCACACGCCTTGCCATCCAGTGGTGACCGCCGATGGTTTCGAGCCACCAGATCTCGTCTTTATCTGAGAATGCAATTCCGTTCATTTCATACGTGCCGTACTTTTCAAGCAGGGCACCGAGACGACGGACGCCTTCACGGGCAGAGCTGATATAGGGGAGCGTGAGGATGACGAGGTCCTCCTCGCCGATTCCGCCGGGGATCTCCGGATGAGTGTCATCCGCCGGCTGATATTCCACAAGCGGGTCTGCGCCGAGAACGCGCGGATTGGACGTGATGGTTTCAGTGGCCGTCATGCCGACTTCCTTTTCATTGACGCCGCAGGCTCCCCAGAGCCCCTTGCCCTTGACGGCGTTCGGCATGATTGTGCACCGGTATGCTTTATTCGGAAGAGAAACTTTCACGTGTGAGAGAACGGAGGTGTACTCCGTATCGCCCTCCCTGGCGGGCAGGACGACCATCTTCTTCGGGGTGAAATGGCCCGCTCCGGAGTCGTCATTGCGCGCAATCATGGTACTTCCGTCATATGATGCATCTTTTCCTACAAGTATGGTTGTACAGGACATGAAAAATACCTCCTGAATGCTGCCTGGCAGCGCCTTCACTGCCGGGTCTGGTGAAATGGTACAGCCGGAAACCGTCCGGCGATGGCCTTATTCTAACACACAAAGACAAAACAATGCGGCATGTATGTCAATTCTGTGAAATATTTACGTTGACTGTGATTTTGAAGCTCTTTATAATGAAGCGTATTGACAACTTTTTACAAAGGAGAAAGGTCTGAACATGTTCAAGTACATTGTCAAGCGAATTCTTCTTGCCATTGCAACGATCTTTATCGTATGTCTGATCACATTCTTTACGATGAATGCGATCCCGGGAGGACCGTTCAGCGGTGAGAAAGCCAAGTCTCCGGAGGTTCAGGCGGCGCTCGAGAAGCGTTTTAATCTGGATAAGCCGGTCGGACAACAGTTTCTTCTGTATATGAAGAACATCTCGCACGGTGATTTCGGCGTATCGGCGAAGACCGGCCGTGAGATCTCCGCAACCATCAATTCCAAGTTCAAGGTTTCCGCGAAGATGGGCATCCTGGCGGTCCTTCTGGCTGTTGTGGAGGGCGTCTTCTTCGGAAGTATTGCGGCCCTGCAGCGGAACAAGTGGCCGGACCGGGTGATCATCTTTGTCTCTACCCTGTTTACATCACTGCCCAGCTTCGTGCTCGGCTCTTTTCTGCTGGTTATCTTCTCCGTGAAGCTCGGCTGGGTACAGGCATGGAGTCCGCAGCATCAGAGCCTGATTCTGCCGGTGCTGTCGCTGGCGGCATATCCGGCTGCCTACATCACGAGGCTGACAAAGACTTCGATGCTGGATGTCCTCGGCCAGGATTATGTCCGGACAGCAAGGGCTAAAGGTGTCCGTGAGGGGAAGGTTCTGTTTGTACATACCCTCCGCAATGCCCTGATTCCGGTCGTAACCTATGTCGGACCGATGATCGCGTCTGTCCTGACGGGTTCGCTGGTTGTCGAGCAGATCTTCACGGTCGGCGGCCTTGGCAATGAATTTGTCCAGAGCATCACGAACCGCGACTATCCGATGATCATGGGCGTGACGATCTTTCTGGCAGTCTTCATGGTCACGATGAATCTGATCACGGATATTGTCTACAAGCTGATCGATCCACGCATCACACTTGAGTAAAGGAGGAAAATCATGGGTATCAGTACCGAACCATACAGCCCGGACAAGACACCGAAGAAGCATCCTCTTTCGCTCCAGCTCGATGTGTCCAAGTTCGAAAAGGCAACCGATGAGGAGAAGAAGCAGGCCGATGTCATGAGTGAGTCGACATCCTTCTTCCGTGACGGCATGAGGCGGCTGATGAAGAACCCGCTCGCCGTTTTCAGCATCATTGTTCTGATCGCCATCATTGCGACGATCCTGATTGCGCCGCGTGTCGTGCCCTACAGCTACTCCGAGATCATCACGGTCAACGGCAGAAGAGACAAGAGTGCAACCAATCTTGCTCCCTTTACCTATTCGAAACTGGAACAGCAGTACATGGCGCAGGGCGGCAAGGTCTTCCCGCACATCATGGGAACGGATGAGCTTGGAAGAGATTATTTCATCCGTGTCATCTACGGCACCAGAATTTCCCTGACCGTCGGCGTGTTCGCTGCTCTGATCGTCCTGATCATTGGAATTCTGTACGGCTCCATTTCCGGATATTTCGGCGGAAAGGTCGACCTGATCATGATGCGGATTGTCGATGTCATCTATTCGCTTCCGGATCTTCTGATGATCATTCTGTTGTCTGTCGTCCTGAATGAGATCATCAAGCCGACCGGGAACGGCCTGCTTGCCCGCCTGGGGACCAATATGATTTCCCTGTTCATCGTCTTCGGACTTCTGTACTGGGTCGGGATGGCAAGACTGGTCAGAGGACAGATCCTGACCATCAAGCAGAACGACTATGTGCTTGCTGCAAGGGTATCCGGCGCAAAGAGCAGCCATATCATCCGCAAGCACATCCTGCCGAACTGCATCAGTGTCATCATCATATCCGCAGCCCTGCAGATTCCGTCCGCCATTTTCACCGAGTCCTTCCTGAGCTTCATCGGACTGGGCGTGAAGGCACCGATGCCGTCCCTGGGATCGCTTGCTTCTGCGGCGAGGTCCGGCATCACGACATATACCTATAAACTGATATTCCCATCAATCATGATCGCGCTCATCACGCTTGCCTTTAACCTGCTTGGAGATGGGCTGCGCGATGCGTTTGATCCGAAGCTGCGGAGGTAAGGAAGATGGCTGAAAATATTCTGTCCGTACAGGATCTGCACACTTCCTTTACGACCGACCACGGCGAAGTGATGGCAGTCAACGGTGTAACTTTCAATCTGGAAGAAGGCAAACGCTCGGAATCGTCGGTGAGTCCGGCTCCGGTAAGTCCGTCACAGCTTATTCCATCATGCAGATTCTTGAGAAGAACGGATCGATCAAGTCCGGAAAGGTATTGTTCCGGGGAGAAGATATTACGAAGTGGCCGGAGTCGAAGATGAGAGACTTCCGCGGAAAGAAGTGCTCGATTATCTTCCAGGATCCGATGACATCTCTGAACCCGGTCTTCACGATCGGCTGGCAGCTGGAAGAGGCGATCAAGCTTCATACCGACCGGAAGGGGAAGGCTGCCGAGGAACGCGCGATCGAGATGCTGAAGCTTGTCGGAGTCAATGAGCCGGAGAAGCGGATTCACCAGTATCCGTTTGAGTTCTCGGGCGGTATGCGCCAGCGAGTGATGATCGCCATGGCGCTTGCCTGTGAGCCGGATATCCTGATCGCGGATGAGCCGACGACGGCACTGGATGTCACCATACAGGCGCAGATCCTGGAGCTGATGAAAGATCTTCAGAAGAAGATGGGAATGGCCATCATCATTGTCACCCATGATCTCGGCGTCATCGCGCAGATGGCGGATGAAATCATCGTCATGTACGGCGGCCGGGTCTGCGAGCGGGGGACGGCGGAGGATATCTTCTATCGTCCGGCGCATGAATACACGAAGGGTCTTCTGCGGTCGATTCCGAGTGTTGACAAGATCGGCCAGAGGCTGGTGCCGATTTCCGGAACGCCGATCAATCTGCTGAATCTTCCGAAGGGCTGCGCGTTCTGCCCGAGATGCGATGCGGCGATGAAGATCTGCCTGGAGCAGGTTCCGCCGGAGACAAGGACGGTTGACGGTCATCTGGCTTCCTGCTGGATGGCAGTGAAGAAGGAAGCGGAAGCCGGGCTGATCAATATCACGGATGACAGCGGCAGATCGCTGAAGACTGATGACACTGCTGGTGCAGGTTCCGGTAAAGACTGAGGAGGCGCAGAGAATGGAAGAAAAGTTCACGCCGGACAGTCAGTATCTGGTCCAGGCACATGATATGAAGATGTATTTCCCGGTCAAGACGGGATGGTTTCACTCCAAGCCGCTGAAGGCGGTTGACGGCGTATCGTTTAATATCAGACCGGGCGAGACCCTCGGACTGGTCGGAGAGTCCGGCTGCGGCAAGACGACGGTCGGGCGCACGCTCCTGCGCCTTTACAACCCGACAGGCGGAGATGTTTATTTTGACGGGAAGAAGGTCGACGCCAGATCGATCGGCGGACTGAGAAAAGACATGCAGATGGTTTTCCAGGATCCGTATTCTTCTCTGAATCCACGTATGACGGTCGAGGATATCATCGGAGAGCCGCTGGATGTCCATAAGCTGTATACGTCCAGACAGGACAGGAGAGACAAGATTCTCCATCTGATGGAGCTTGTCGGTCTGAATGCGGAGCATGCGACGCGCTATGCGCATGAGTTCTCCGGCGGACAGCGCCAGAGAATCGGAATCGCCCGTGCCCTTGCGACAAATCCGCGGTTCATCGTCTGTGACGAGGCTGTCTCCGCGCTTGATGTCTCGATCCAGGCACAGGTCATCAATATGTTCGAGGATCTGCAGAAGCAGCTGGGGGTCGCGTACCTGTTCATCGCCCATGATCTTCTGGTTGTGCATCACATCTCAAAGAGGATCGCGGTCATGTATCTGGGACGGCTGGTGGAGACTGCGGATTCCAACGAGCTCAACAACAACCCGATTCATCCGTATACTCAGTCCCTGCTCTCGGCAGTTCCGTATCCGGATCCGAAGCAGGCGAGGGAACGGAAGCGGATTATCCTGGAAGGCGATGTCCCAAGTCCGCTGAACATGCCGTCTGGCTGCCCGTTCAGAACCCGCTGCAGATATGCGACCGATGAGTGCAAGGCAAAGATGCCGCCTCTCACAGACAGAGGGGACGGACATATGGTCGCCTGCTGGAACAAGTAAAGGATCGGAAGGCGTTCCGCAATAATTTGCATGATTAATCGCAGTCGGCTTTATTTTTACAGCAGGTTGCGATATAATCAGATAGAAATAACCCTATTAGCGCCGGCTTGCGCCGGCTATACACAAACCAGGAGGAAGTTTGAATGAAGAATCGTGTTATCACCGCGCTCCTTGTGGGTGCAATGGTACTCTCTTCAGCGGCACCTGTTTTTGCAGGCGAGACGGAAGCTTCGACAGAGGCAGCCGCTGCGACAGCTGAGACGGAGAGTGCGACGGAGGGTGCAGCATCGACAAAGTCAAGCGCTGCTGCTCCGGACTGGGATGAGTACAATTCCCTCATCAACCAGATCTATTCTGAGACAGACATGAAAGCCCGCAAGGCGCTGATGCACAAGGCTGAAGATCTGCTCATGGATACCGGTGCAATCGTTCCGCTCTATTACTACAATGACATATACATGCTGAACAAGGACTGCACAGGCCTCTATGCGAACCTGTTCGGATTCAAGTACTTTGCATATATGTCTGCACCGAACAACGAGCTGAACGCAAACCTGGCTTCCGAACCGGATCATCTGGACCCGGCGCTGAACTCCACGATTGACGGTGCATGCCTCGCAATCCTGAACTTTGCAGGATTATATGCATATGACAAGGACAATAAGCTTGTTCCGGAACTTGCTGACGGTGAGCCGCAGGAGTCTGAAGACGGCCTGACCTATACCTTCAAGATGAAGCCGGGTCTGAAGTGGTCGGATGGCGATACACTGGATGCCAACGATGTTGTCTACAGCTGGAACCGCCTGGCAAACCCGGATACTGCAGCGGACTACAGCTATCTGATCGATTCCATGAACCTTGCGAAGAAGGACGACGGCACCCTCGACATCGAGGCATCCGATGATGGTTCAACCTTCACTGTCCATCTCGCAAAGCCGTGTGCATACTTCCTTGATCTGTGCGCATTCCCGGCATTCTTCCCGGTTCCGCAGCAGGCGGTCGAGAAAGCTGACCCGGATGGAAAGAACCCGGGCGCATGGGCGCTTGAGGCCGGCTTTGTCGGTTCCGGTCCGTTCACGCTGACGTCCTGGACACACAACCAGTCCATGACCTATGAGAAGAACCCGAACTACTGGAATGCAGATGCAGTTTCCCTGAACAAGATCAACTTCATGCTGAGTGCAGATGACACTGCAATCTACAATGCATACAAAGATGGATCTCTTCAGTTCATCGATACTGTACCGAACGATGAGATTCCGAACGTCATCAACAATGATGACTTCTACATCATTCCGAACCTTGGAACCTACTATGCTTGCTTCAACGTCAACAGCTCCCTGTTTGACGGCAAGACACCGGAGCAGGCTGCTGAGATGAGAAAGGCCTTCTCTCTGCTGATTGACCGTCAGTGGATCGTTGATTCTGTCGGCCAGACCGGACAGGAGCCGGCAGGCACCTTCATCCCGGACGGCATGGCTGATGGAATGGGCGGTGTCTTTGACACGAACGATGACGATTACACCTATCCGGTAACCTGGAAGTTCGGTGACAAGGATGCAGTCGGATACTATGATCCGTCCACAACCGGCCCGACCGATGACAACATCGCAGAGGCGCGCAAGCTCCTTGAGGATGCCGGCTATGAGTTCACGGACGACAACAAGCTGTCCGACTCTACACCGATCAACATCGAGTATCTGACCAACGATGGTACCGGACATGTCGCAGTTGCTCAGTCCATTCAGCAGGATCTGGCATCAATCGGCATCAACATGACAATCAACTCCGAGGAGTGGAACGTCTTCCTGAACGACAGAAAGAACGGCAACTTTGACTTCGCTCGTGAGGGATGGCTCGCTGACTACAATGATCCGATCAACATGCTCGAGATGTGGCAGACAAGCTCCGGAAACAATGACGCGCAGTTCGGAAGGTAATCAAGGCTGTGTGCCGGATCCGGATGGATGGACGATCTGCTGATGCAGGGAGAGTCCTCTCGGACATCTGAATGAAAAGGCGGCCTGATGCATATGTGCATGCAGGCCGTCTTTTTTGTAAAGGCGGCCGCTCATCATCGAGCGCGGAGCACGAGATGAGGCCGGCTTTTCGAATGGGGCCGGCCATGCTATAATATCAGCCAAATGTTATCTGAACATGTGGTTTGCAAAGGAGGAGGTCTGGATGGCACGCCGCGATAAAGTAAACTATTACCTCGACCTGGCGGATGTTGTATCAAAGCGGTCCACCTGTCTGAGAAGGCATTACGGAGCAGTGATTGTCAAGAATGACGAGGTGATTTCAACAGGATACAATGGTGCCCCGAGAGGGAGAAAAAACTGCACGGATCTGGGATATTGCATCCGGGAAAAGCTCGGTGTACAGAGGGGACAGCGGTACGAGCTCTGCCGGTCCGTCCATGCGGAGGCGAACGCAATCATTTCCTCAGAGCGGGACAAGATGATCGGTTCGACCATCTATCTGTCAGGACGGGAAGCAGGAAGCGGAGAATACGTGCGAAATTCCTGTTCCTGCAGTATGTGCAAGCGCCTGATCATCAATGCTGGAATTGAGAAGGTGATCGTGCGGGACGATGATGAGCACTACAGAGTTATCCCGGTGCAGGAGTGGATTGACAACGATGAGTCACTGACTGGAGAATTCGGATACTGATTATAGGGTGGAGCACAGGGATGGAGAAGAGGGAGAGTTTTGGTTCAAGGCTTGGATTCCTGCTGGTCAGCGCAGGATGCGCGATCGGCATCGGCAATGTCTGGCGATTCCCATATATTACGGGACAGTATGGCGGAGCGGCTTTTGTACTGCTGTATCTGATATTCCTCGTCGTGATGGGCTGGCCGGTCATGACCATGGAGTTTGCCGTAGGAGAGCCGCAAAGAAGAGCGCAGGAAAGTGCTTTCAGACACTGGCACCGGGTGGAGAGAGGTCCAGGTGGCGGTTTTATACCGTTTTCGCGATTATCGGCAATTATCTGCTGATGATGTACTATACGACAGTCGCCGGATGGATGCTGAACTATATGTTCAAGATGGCCTCCGGGCAGCTGTCCGGACTCGCAGAGGATGAAGCTGGTCAGATCTTCAGTTCCATGCTCGCAGATCCGCGTCAGATGGTGCTGTGGATGCTTGTTGTGACGGTGCTCGGGCTTCTGATTGTTGCGCAGGGCGTACAGAACGGCGTGGAGAAGGTCACGAAGCCGATGATGCTGATCCTGTTTCTCCTGATGCTGGTTCTGGCCATCCGGAGCATCACGCTGCCGGGGGCCGGCGAGGGACTGAAGTTCTATCTGGTTCCGGATTTCAGCCAGTGGAAAGGAACGGAGATCTTTAACGTTATCTTTGCAGCGATGGGGCAGGCATTCTTCACGCTGTCGCTGGGAATCGCCGCACTCACGATTTTCGGAAGCTATATCGGTAAGGAAAAATCGCTTCCGGGCGAGTCGGCGATGGTGATCGTCCTCGACACCTTCGTTGCAATCATGGCCGGACTGATCATCTTTCCGGGGTGCTCTGCCTACAATGTGAAAATGGATCAGGGCCCCGGCCTGATTTTCATTGCACTGCCGAAGGTGTTTGCCCGGATGAAGGGCGGCCGCTTCTGGGGAACGATGTTCTTCCTGTTCATGGTGTTTGCTTCTCTGTCGACGGTGATCGCGGTGTTTGAAAATATCATTGCGATGAATATGGATGCGTTCGGCTGGAAGCGGAAAAAGTCGGTTCTGGTCAACGGGATCCTTCTGATCCTTTTATCGCTCCCGTGCGCGCTGGGCTATAATCTTCTTTCGGCAGTCCAGCCGCTCGGAGCTGGCTCCACGATCCTGGACTTTGAGGATTTCCTGGTTTCCAACAATATTCTGCCGATCGGGTCGTTGATCTATGTGCTGTTTTGTACGAGGAAAAGCGGCTGGGGCTTTGATGCATTTCTGAAGGAAGCCAATGCCGGGGAGGGGCCGAAGTTCAGCAGAAAGTTCCGGTTTTACATGACCTATATTCTTCCGCTCGGCATTCTGGCCATCCTGATCGGCGGGTACGTCCAGAAGTTCGCCGGATGACCGGGAAGCGAATCTGCCGCTGGCTCCGGATGGTGTAAAATACAGCCGGAGGCGGCCCGGATTCTGGAGAAAGGGGAAGGATGAAAAGAATGAAGAGTTGGAAAGAGATGGACACAGGCAGCCCTCGGCGGAAGAGATGGCGCCGTGCCATGACGGTTCTGCTCCTCGCACTTTTTTGTATGTGCATGCTGCCGTCTGCCGCATTCGCCAAAGAAAGGGAACTTCAGGGGACAATTCAGCGGACGCTGAAAAGGGAACCGCTTCCAGTACGCGGCAGATGGAAGAAAGTCAGAAAAAGATACCGTTTTGTCTCTTCGGATGGCAGGCTGCTGCGGGGATGGCTGAAAACCGGGACCCGGACCTATTACCTGGATCAAGGCGGATTCCGCGTAACGGGGCAGGTCAGAGTTGGGAAAAACAATTATTATTTCCGGAAGAATGGTGTTCAGCAGTTCGGTTATATTAAAATCGGAAAAGTAACTTACTTTTTCGATCCAGCAGACCACGGTGTGAGGAGCTCTGCGGTCATTGTTGTGCGTGGGGTGCCGAATACGGCACCGATGACTGAACCGCCGGAAGATCAGGTCACCGTACGGAATACAGCCCTGAATCTGCAGTTTGATGAAAGCGGAGCATTTTATGACAACAAAGGCTACCAGATTCAAAAGGCGACGCTCCGCAGTTTTCTGACTACAGCGCTGCTTCCGGTCGGAAAGACGATGTATATCTGGGGAGGAGGCTGGGCGCCCGGTGCCGAAAAGAAAACGCACAAAGGCAGCATCGAGGCAACTACAATCGGGGTATCTCCGAGATGGGAGCAGTTTTTCAAGAAGGCTTCAAGGTCCTATAACTTTAAAAACTTCCGGTATCTGTCCCACCTTGGGCTTGATTGCTCAGGCTATGTAGGGTGGGTGCTCTACAATACATTCAATTCTGTCAGCGGGCATGGAGACTATGTCATGGCGGCGCAGAACATGGCAAGGACATACGCCGGCTGGGGCTGGGGAGACTATTCGCCTGCGGGAAGTTTCAGGGACTTCAGGCCTGGAGACATCATGAGCCTTCGGGGAGGGCATGTCTATATTGTTCTGGGACAGTGCAGCGACGGAAGTGTTGTCCTTGTGCATTCGAGTCCGAAGGGGGTCATGATCACAGGGACGGCGACAAGACGAGGGAAAAAGAACAGCCGCGCGGTGAAGCTGGCGGCCAGGTATATGAAAAAGTATTTCCCGCGCTGGTACAGAAAGTATCCGGACAGCAGCAGAGGAACAAGCTATCTGACCGATTATTCCAGGATGCGCTGGACGTTGAGCGGAAACCGAAGCGTTCTGTCTGATCCGGACGGCCTTGCAGGCATGAATGCCCGTCAGGTTCTGAGCCTTCTGCTGGACGCCGCCTGAGCAGAAGAAACCGTCAGGCGGCTGTCCGCCTGGCGGAGAAACATGGCCCTGCAAATGACAAGCCAGCTATCCTGACAGAGATGTCTGAGAAGCTGACTTTATGGAAGAATGGATGCAGCGTTCCGGTTTCAGGCTCTGAAGTCAAAGAATACCTTCACAGGGACTTCAAGCGCGTCGGCGATGTCGAAAAGCTTCTCAAGAGATATGGATGTGGGCATGTTCGGGGCTTCCAGGTTGCTGATATGCGTTCGGCTGAGGCCGGAGGCTTCTGCGAGCTCCTGCTGGGTATATCCTTTTAATTTCCTGTAGTAAGCAATTGTCAGTCCAAGCTGCTTGAACTGACTGATCCGTTCATTCTTCATGTTACTCCCTCCTTCGATTGAGATCAGCGAAGATGATATTATTATAAACGGAATGACAGAGATTTCACTACTTATTTAACCTAATTTAACCAAATTTTTATTATGAATCAAAAAATCATATAATTATGACAGGAGGAGCGCTATGAAAAAGGTACTGATCTTTCTGGCGGATGGTTTTGAGGAGGTCGAGGGGCTCACACCAGTCGATCTTCTGCGCAGAGGCGGACTGGATGTGACTACGGTTTCCATTATGGGACGCAGGACGGTGACCGGCAGAAGCCGGATTCCGGTGGAAGCGGACTGCCTCTTGGGGTCCTGCGGAATAGATGTAGCGGACGCACTGGTTCTTCCGGGCGGGATGCCGGGCGTCACGTACCTCAAAGAGCATCAGGGACTCGCAGAAGCGCTGAAGGACGCAGCTGGAAAAGGAAAGCTGATCTGCGCAATCTGCGCCGGCCCGACCGTCCTCGGCGGACTCGGGCTGCTGAAGGGACAGAAGGCGACCTGTTATCCGGGTTGTGAGAGCGGCCTGACCGGGGCAGAGCTTTCGACAGACGAGGTTGTGGAGTCCGGCAGCTTTATCACCAGCCGCGGCGCAGGGACAGCCATTCCATTCTCATTGAAGATCATTGAGCGCCTGACAGACCGTGAGAATGCGGCTCGCGTCGCTCAGAGTATTGTATTTTGCGAGAGAGTGGACAGCTGAAAAAATCGGTAGTATACTTAAAGTCCGTGTGATATAATACCACAACGGCTGTTTATAAATAACGATTCGAATCAGAAGGAGTAAAGCTGCAATGAGCGTTACGGTAGAGAAGAAAGAGCATAATATGGCAGTTCTGACTGTCACAGCCAGTGCACAGGAGCTGACGCAGGCCCTCAATGATGCGTGGAAGAAGGACAGGAAGAGAATCAATATCCCGGGCTTCCGCAGAGGAAAGGCACCGAGAAAGATGATTGAGCAGATGTACGGAAAGGGCGTCTTCTTTGAGGATGCTGCGAATCTGGTCCTTCAGAGAACCTATGACAAGGCTGTCGAGGAGAGCGGGGAGACGGTTGTTTCCCGCCCGAAGATCGACATCACTCAGATCGAGGAAGGGAAGCCGTTCATCTATACTGCAGAGGTCGCTCTGAAGCCTGCTGTGACGCTCGGTCAGTACAAGGGCGTGGAGGTTGCAAAGACGGAGATCTCTGTCTCTGACGAGGAGATTCAGAAGGAACTTGACAAGGAAAGAGAGCGGAACGCCCGCATGGTCGATGTGGATGACCGCCCGGTTCAGAAGGATGACCACATCAAGCTTGATTTTGACGGAAGCATTGACGGCGTTCCGTTTGACGGCGGCAAGGCGGAAAACTATGAGCTGGTGGTTGGATCCGGTTCCTTCATCCCGGGATTTGAGGATCAGATTATCGGAAAGAACATCGGCGAGGAGTTCGATGTGAATGTCACATTCCCGGAGGATTATCAGGCGGAGAACCTGAAGGGGAAGGCGGCTGTCTTCAAGTGCAAGGTAAACAGCATCCAGGTCAAGGAGCTTCCGGCACTTGATGATGACTTTGCCCAGGACGTCTCTGAGTTCGATACGCTTGAGGAGTACAAGAAGGATGTCGCTCAGAAGATCCGCGAGCGCAAGGAGAATGAGGCCAAGGCGAAGAAGCAAAGTGAGGCGCTTGCCGTGGCTGTCAAGAATGCGGAGATGGATATTCCGGAAGCGATGGTTGAGGAGCAGGCTGCTCGTATGCTCGATGAGTTCAGCCAGCGGATCGGCCAGCAGGGTCTGAGCATCGATCAGTACATGCAGTTTACCGGCATGGACCGCAAGAAGATGATGGACAGATGAAGCCGGAAGCACTGAAGAGAATCCAGAACAGCCTGGTGCTGGAAGCCGTTCAGAAGGCGGAGAAGATTGAATGCAGCGATGAGCGGTTCGACGAGGAGATCGAAAAGCTTGCGAAGGCATACAATATGGAGAAGGATAAGCTGACTTCTCTGATGGGCGAGGAATCCGTCAAGACGATGAAGGATGAGATCGCAACCCAGATGGCGGCAGAGTTCATCGCGGACAATGCGGTTGAGGTTGAGAAGCCGGCAGAGGAAGAGAAGAAGGATATTCCGCAGGAGCAGCCGGCGGATGTATAAGCCGTTCTCAGCGGAACCGGCAGGATACTGATTGTGAGAGTCCCCATATGCGGATTCGGACGGGCGAATTCGTCCGCGCCGTTTCCACCGGGGACTTTTCGTTTAAGGAGGATACGCATGAGCCTGATACCTTATGTCATAGAACAGACGTCCAGAGGGGAAAGATCTTATGATATCTTCTCCAGACTGCTGGAGGACCGGATCATTTTCCTTGGGGAGGAAGTCACAGATTCCATCGCGGACGTGATTGTTGCAGAGCTGCTGTTTCTGGAATCGGAGGACCCGAACAAGGACATCCACCTGTATATCAACAGCCCGGGAGGCTCCGTCACGGCAGGCATGGCGATCTATGATACCATGCAGTATGTGAAGTGTGACGTATCACAATCTGCGTCGGACTGGCGGCAAGCATGGGTTCATTTCTGCTTGCAGGCGGCGCGAAGGGCAAGAGATTTGCGCTTCCGAATTCAGAGATCCTGATTCATCAGCCGTCCGGCGGGACGCAGGGGCAGGCATCTGATATGAAGATTGCCGCCGATGAGATCATCAAGACACGGGAGAGACTGAACCGGCTTCTTTCCCGGAATTCCGGACAGCCGCTTGAGGTGATTGAGCGTGATACAGAGCGCGATCACTGGATGACGGCCGAGGAAGCGAAGACGTACGGACTGATTGACGAGGTTGTAACATCGAGGTAAGAATGGCGAATAAAGGATATGAGAAGATTCGGTGCTCCTTCTGCGGCAAGTCGGAGGATCAGGTCCGAAAGCTGATTGCAGGACCGGGTGATGTGTATATCTGCGACGAATGCATCAATGTGTGCTCGGAGATTGTCGAGGAAGAGCTGGGGGAAGAGGAGGAGCTTCAGATGGAAAGCGACATCCATCTGATGAAGCCCCGGGAGATCAAGGCGTTTCTTGACCAGTATGTCATCGGACAGGACGAGGCAAAGAAGACGCTTTCGGTCGCTGTATACAATCATTACAAGCGGATTCTGTCAAATGAGCGGGCGAGCGATGATGAGGTGGAGCTTCAGAAGAGCAATATCCTGATGCTGGGACCGACCGGATCAGGTAAGACGTACCTGGCCCAGACGCTCGCAAAGATGCTGAATGTCCCGTTTGCGATCGCGGACGCGACTCCCTGACGGAAGCCGGTTATGTCGGCGAGGATGTTGAGAACATCCTGCTCAAGCTGATTCAGGCTGCGGACTATGACATAGAGCGTGCGCAGAAGGGCATCATATACGTGGACGAGATTGACAAGATATCCCGCAAGAGCGAGAATGTTTCGATCACCAGGGATGTGTCCGGCGAGGGTGTCCAGCAGGCGCTGCTGAAAATTCTGGAGGGAACGGTGGCATCGGTTCCGCCGCAGGGCGGGAGAAAGCACCCGCAGCAGGAGCTGATCCAGATTGACACGACCAACATCCTGTTTATCTGCGGAGGCGCGTTCGAGGGACTCGACAAGATCATCGAGAGCCGGATGGATACCAGGAGCATGGGATTCAAGGCAGATATCCGGACAAAGGAGGAACGGAACATCGGCGATGTTCTGAAGCAGGTACAGCCGGAGGATCTCATCAAGTTTGGCCTGATCCCGGAGTTTATCGGCCGTGTGCCGATTGTCGTTTCGCTTGATGAGCTGGACCGCAGCGCGATGATCCGGATCCGACAGAACCGAAGAACGCGATTATCAAACAGTATAAGAAGCTGTTTGCCCTGGACAAGGTGAAGCTGACCTTTGATGAGGATGCAGTTGAGGAAATCGCGGATCTGACCATTAAACGGAAGATGGCGCGCGCGGGCTTCGGAGCGTGATTGAAAAGTCGATGAATGATGTCATGTTTGACCTGCCGAGTGAAGACCGGGCAGCAGTCTGCCATGTCACAAAAGATGTCATTGACGGAAAAGAGAAGCCGGAGATCACATTCACGGATGAACCGCTGGATGTCGTTGAGGAGCCCCAAAGCCGCAAAAAAAGAAAAAAGCTTGGAGCGACAGCCTGACTGACTCCGGGAGTGTCTGTTTTTCAGAATGAAAGACAGGGAACAGGAAGATGAACGAGGCTCGTGCGCCAATACCGCATGAGCCTCATTTTTAGAATTCCCGTGCAGGAAGGAGAGCGTCAGGGATGAAGATAATAGATGTGAAGCTGGACACGGTCTGCGGATATACGAGTACCCTTCCTGTTTTCGATGAACCGGAGATTGCGTTTGCGGGGAAGTCGAATGTGGGAAAGTCCTCCCTGATCAACGCAGTCATGAAACGCAGGCGTCTTGCGAGGGTTGGTGAGACCCCCGGCAAGACCCGGACAATCAATTTCTATCATGTGGTGGCGGAGGTGCCGAAAGCGCCGGAGAATGGCAGCGTGAATACGTCTTCCCTGCAGCAGAACGTGGAGAATGCCGCAGGGGCTGCAGACAGTCTGCAGGCTGAAGCCGTCCGGAAAAAGAAGCTTCGCTGGAAAAAGGATCCGTCCAGACAGAAGGCGCTAAGCGCGAAGACCGGACAGGCACACGTCAGGAGCAGCCAGAAGGAAGACGCATCTCAGACTGCAGGCCGCGTTCCGACCGAGCGGAAGCCCTTTTTCCTGGTGGATCTGCCAGGTTACGGATATGCGAATGTGTCAGTGTCGGAGAAGGGAAAGTGGGGAGAGATGATTGAGCGCTACCTCAACTCCTCCCCGGGGCTGAAAAAGGTCTTTCTGCTTGTCGATATCCGGCACGAGCCGAATGCGAATGACATTCAGATGTACGACTGGGTGCGGGCGAGCGGGTTTACGCCGGTCATCATCGCGACAAAAGCCGACAAGCTTGGGAAAAGCCAGCAGCTCCGCCAGATTGAGGTCATCCGGAAGACCTTAAAAGCACCGGAGACAGCAGAAATCCTGCCATTCTCCGCCCCTTCCGGACAAGGCCTGGGCGAAATCTACCGTGTGATCCAGCAGGTGATATGATATACTGAATAAGTCCCAGTCGCCGTGAACAGGTACATGACGTGCTCGCACGTCGATGTGCCTGTTCACGAGCGACGACAAAGGTATTAGCACGAAAGCTGCGGAGCAGCGAAGTGCCGCGAGGGGACTTATTCAGGAAAAGCGAATACCAAATTGAAATTTTTGAGGAGCAGAAGGAACAGATGGGCACGAAACAGCTTGAGAAGACGTATAACCCGTCCGGAATGGAAGACAGGATCTATCACAGGTGGCTGGAGAAGGGATACTTTCACGCACAGGTGAATCCGGACAAAAAACCATTTACCATTATCATGCCGCCGCCGAATATCACAGGGCAGCTGCACATGGGGCATGCGCTTGACAATACCATGCAGGACATCCTGATCCGCTGGAAGCGGATGGAAGGGTACGAGGCGCTGTGGCAGCCGGGAACCGATCATGCAGCCATCGCGACCGAGGTCAAGGTCACGAACATGCTCAAGGATAAGGGCATCGACAAGCATCAGATCGGCCGCGAAGAGTTCCTGAAGTACTGCTGGCAGTGGAAGGATGAGTACGGTTCCAGAATCCTGAAGCAGCTCCAGAAGATCGGCTGCAGCGCCGACTGGGACAGAGAGCGCTTCACGATGGACGAGGGCTGCTCCCGCGCTGTCGAGACCGTGTTTGTGAGGCTCTATGAAAAGGGCTGGATCACAAGGGAAACCGCATCATCAACTGGTGCCCGAAGTGCCAGACATCCCTGTCTGACGCGGAGGTCGAGCATGTAGACCAGGATGGCTTTTTCTGGCATATCAAGTACCCGATTGTCGGCGAGGAAGGACAGTTTGTCGAGATCGCAACGACCAGGCCGGAGACGCTTCTCGGAGATACGGCTGTCGCGGTGAATCCGGACGACGACCGGTATAAGGCGCTGGTCGGAAAGATGCTGAAGCTTCCTCTGACAGACCGTGAGATTCCGGTGATTGCGGATGCGTATGTGGACAAGGAGTTCGGAACGGATGTGTCAAGATTACGCCGGCTCATGACCCGAACGACTTCCAGGTCGGCAAGCGGCATCATCTGGAGGAGATCAATATCCTGAACGATGATGCGACCATGAACAGCCTCTGCGGCAAGTACGCTGGAATGGACCGCTACAAAGCCAGGAAGGCGATGGTCGAGGATCTGAAGGAGCAGGGGCTGCTTGTCAAGGTTGTTCCGATCACACACTCGGTTGGAACACACGACCGCTGCCACACGACGGTTGAGCCGATGCTCAAGCCGCAGTGGTTTGTGAAGATGGACGAGATGGCGAAGGCGGCGCTTGAGGTCGTGAAGACCGACGATCTGAATTTCGTGCCGGAGCACTTTGAAAAAACATATACACACTGGCTGGAGAATATCCAGGACTGGTGCATCTCCAGACAGCTGTGGTGGGGACACCGGATCCCGGCATACTACTGCGACGACTGCGGAGAAGTCGTTGTCAGAGCCGGCGGGGCGCCGGACGTGTGCCCGAAGTGCGGCGGCAGGCATTTCACGCAGGATCCGGATTCCCTTGACACCTGGTTCTCCTCCGCCCTCTGGCCGTTCTCGACACTGGGCTGGCCGATGATACCCCGGAGCTGAAGTATTTCTATCCGACCGATGTCCTTGTGACAGGTTACGACATCATCTTCTTCTGGGTCATCCGAATGGTGTTCTCGGCGCTGGAGCAGACTGGAAAAAGCCCGTTCAAGTATGTGCTGATCCATGGCCTTGTCCGGGACGACAAGGGCCGTAAGATGTCCAAGTCTCTCGGAAATGGAATTGACCCGCTTGAGGTGATCGACAAGTACGGCGCGGATGCGCTGAGACTCACGCTGATGACCGGGAATGCACCGGGGAATGATATGAGGTTCTACTGGGAGCGCGTGGAGAACTCCAGAAATTTCTGCAACAAGATCTGGAATGCGACCCGGTTTATTCTGATGAATCTCGAGAGACAGCAGGCGCCGGAGCATATATCGCCAGAGGAGCTGACCCCGGCAGACAGGTGGATCCTTTCGAAGGCGAATACGCTGGCAAAGGATGTCACCGAGAATATGAATAAGTTTGAACTCGGAATTGCCGTACAGAAGGTCTATGACTTCCTCTGGGACGAGTTCTGTGACTGGTACATCGAGATGGTGAAGCCGCGGCTCTACAGTGATGACGACCAGACGAAGGGTGCGGCACTCTGGACTTTGAAAACAGTCCTGATCCAGGGACTGAAGCTGCTCCATCCGTTCATGCCGTTTATCACGGAGGAACTCTTCACATCGCTGCAGGATAAAGAGGAAACCATCATGCGCTCTGCATGGCCTGTCTTCCGGGAGGACTGGAACGATCCGCAGGAGGAGAAGGAAATCGACGCCGTCAAGGATGCGGTCCGGCAATCCGGAATGTGCGTACGGGCATGAACGTTCCGCCGTCAAAGAAGGCAAAGGTGATCGTCGTGTCGGATGACGAGGAGGTGCGCGGTATCTTCGAGCGGAACAGCGTGTTCTTTGCGGCTCTCGGTATGGCGAGCGAGGTGAAGGTCCAGAAGGACAAGGAGGGGGTTGCGGAGTCTTCGGCCTCCTGCGTGATTCACAATGCGACCATTTTCATGCCGATGGAGGAGCTGGTCGATGTCGGCAAGGAGATCGAGCGCCTTGAGAAAGAGCAGAAGCGGCTGGAAGGTGAGTTGAAGCGGTCCGACAGTATGCTGGGCAACGAGCGGTTCCTGAGCAAGGCACCGGAGGCGAAGGTTGCGGAAGAGAAGGCAAAGAGAGAAAAGTATGCACAGCTGATGAAGCAGGTGACGGAGAGACTGCAGCAGCTGAAGCGGTAAGGCCGAAGACAGACCGCCGGGATATGAGGCTTCTGCCGGCAAGAGAAAGGGAAGGTGCCCGGATACAATCGCGTCCGGGCGCCTTCATTTTTATTTAATAAAATGTACCAGGTAAGGTCAGCCTGTTTCATGCTACAATGGTCAAAACACCACGGAGGGTATTTATGACCAGATTCAGATATCGTGCAAAGGTGGCGGAGGGATTCTTCCTGCTTCTGCTGTTTTTGCTGATCTTTTCAATTAGCCCGAAGGCAGCGCCCTCGGGCTACCTGCTTCCGCAGAGTTCCTATGCCTATATTACGCAGGAGGAGGTCTCGGGCTGGCCGTCTCAGGCTCTCTGCTATGCCAGGAACGAGATTTATGCGCGAAACGGCAAGATGTTTGAGTCGGAGGAGCTGCAGGCATATTTCAACTCACAGTACTGGTATCATGGAATATATACACCTGATCAGTTCAGCGATTCGATGCTGAATGCCTACGAGACGGCGAATGTTCAGACCCTTCTGGACATCGAGAAGAACCAGGGAGAGTATGTTCTTGATCAGCCGGGGTACTCGTTTGATTCGCTGACCCCTTATGCGGAGGAGGGGGAGCAGGCAACGGAGTCCCTGGCGGATTCTTTCACGGTTGATCCGAACAGCTATATTTTCTCGGACAGCAGCGCGCGGGTCCTGACGGCGCAGGAGATCAGCCAGCTTTCACTCCAGGAGCTGTGCTACGCACGGTATGAGATCTATGCGAGACACGGCTACATCTTCTCTTCGACGGAGCTGTCCGACTATTTCAACGCCAAGAACTGGTACTGGGGGACGGTGGATGCCTCTGCATTCTCTCCGAGTCTTCTGAACTATGTGGAGATCCAGAACATCGACTCTCTTCAGGCACAGGAGCAGGCGCAGGGCGGCTATGCGACGGACCAGCCGGGCTACAGCTACTCGGCGGTGCGCTCTTTCCCGGCTCAGGCAGCCGCAACCGTTTCCGAGAACGATTATATCTTTTATGACAGCGCGCTCCGCTATCTGACGGATGCCGATGTCTCAGGGATGGGGCTTCAGCAGCTGTGCTACGCGCGCAATGAGATCTATGCGCGGAGAGGCTATATCTTCCAGTCATCGGAACTGAGAGAGTATTTCGGAAGCAAGCCCTGGTATTCGCCGACCCTGCCGGCAGATTCATTTTCCGAATCTGTCTTCAATGAATTCGAGACTGCGAATATTGCGCTTCTGAAGCAGCATGAGTATGCAATCAACCCGAACGGGTACCAGCTATACTGACAGGGGGAATGAGAATGTCTCTGAAACTGATCCTGGGTCCTTCCGGCTGCGGGAAGAGCAGAAAGCTCTTCGAGACGGCGCTTGAGGACGCCGCGCAGAATCCGGGCAGGCAGCACATCATCCTGGTTCCGGAGCAGTTTACGATGCAGACGCAGCAAAGCCTCTGCTCTCTGAGTAAAAGCGGCGGCATTCTGAATATTGATATCCTGAGTTTTTCAAGACTGGCGGTCCGTGTGTTTGAGGAGACGGGCGTCAGAAGAAAAACGCTTCTGAAGGAGACCGGGAAAACTCTGCTGCTCCGCCTGATCGCGGACAGGGAGGCAGCCGGTCTTTCTCTTCTTTCAGGGGCGGTCGACCGCCCCGGGGGGGTCGGGGGGGCGGAGAGCACG
>USJM01000010.1 GCA_900555005.1 uncultured Lachnospiraceae bacterium
GCGAGGTCTCCGACCGACTTTGAGACATGCAGGGCTGATTCTGAAATGCAGATGCCCACTGCGCCATAGCAAGCTCGGAGGAGCCGGCGCAGACCATCAGCACGATAAAGATCCAGAACAGCTTTGTCTTCAGCAGCTCTCCCATGGACATGCCCTCTCCGTCTTCCACCAGCTTTTCAAGCGGGCAGACCGCGAAGTTGAAGACATTCAAGAGCGGAACGACAGACCAGATGACGGCCAGGATACGCCAGTTCCGGATTCCAAACAGGGCAAAGAAGAGGGTGGAGCCCAGAATGACGCCTACCGAACCCCAGCAGTAGAAGGAATGCAGGAGACTCATGACAGAAGCCTTATTCTCAAACGGGCATGCCTCCACGATCGGACTCCCGATCACCTCCGTCAGGCCGCTTCCGACTGCATAGATGACGACGCACACCAGGATCCCGATAAAGGGATCCGGCATCAGATCCGGCACGAAAGCCAGACAGAGCAGGCCGAGCCCGGAAGTGATTTCTGCCGCGACTGCAGCGGCGCGGTAGCCCATGCGGTCTGTAACCTTTGCGCAGATGGCATCTTGACCAGCTGCGTGGAGAAGAAGCAGGTCGAAATGAGCGCCAGTTTTGAGAGCGTGATCCCGTAGGACCGGCTGAAGGTCACATAGAGAAGCGGGACAAAATTCGAACAGATCGCCTGTGTGATAAAACCGAGATAGCACGCAAGCAGCGTTCTCCTGTATTTTCTTTTTGTGTTCATTGTCGTATTCAGTCTTTCTATCAGAAATAAAGATCAATCAGAGATAAAGATCATCAGGATTATTATCAGGATCATTGAAAAGCCGGCGCCAGGAGGATCATCCGGCCGGCCGTTCCTTCAAGGTCACGTGTACGGTCTGACCAAACGTTTTTCCGATCTTCTGCCGGATTTCCTTCCGGACACCGATGATGTGGCAGGGCGTACCCATCCGGACGACCTGTCCGTCATAGGGCTCCTTGTCAAATGTCGCATGGACAGGAACCTTCCCTTTTCCAAAGGCTTTCTGCACATCAAACGGCACTTCCACGTAGCCGGCATCCATGCTGCCGTTTTGAATCAGCGGCGCATCGAACGCAAATACCGGATAATCCGCAGGGTCGGTCCGGAAGATCTGGTACAGCGTCTTTCCCTTCGCCAGCCATCGATCAGCTTGTCAAGCTGACGGATTTTCTTCATCAGCGGGTCCTCGATGGTTTCAACTGTCACGCCGCAGATCTTCCCTGTAATTTCAGAGGCCTTCTCCGCCATATGAGGAGCCGCCTGGAAAAATGTGCGATAGTCGGCGTCGGACGCTGCAAGCGCGTGCAGCCGCTCCGGGGTATAGCCGGTCAGCCAGCAGATGACCTGGTCGACCTCCTCCCGGGACCGTCCTTTGCGGGCAGCCTTGCTGACCAGCAGCGGGTAGATCGAAGAGAATTTCATGGAGAACACTTTTTCATTCGTCATGTCTGAATCTCCGTGGAGGCATCTCTGTCTCAGCTTTCTGTCTCATTCAGTCGTACGATCATATTACGATATTATACCCCTGTTTCGCAATTGTACCTTCCTGCGTTCCAGAAAAATAGTTGGAGCCGATAACAAAATAGTTGTTTATACATGATCGATCTGCTATAGTGGAAGCAGGAAAAAACGGAAAATCTGGTAAGGCGTGTGGCCTTGGCAGAAGGAGACGGCTGAACGGTGAACGGAAAAAAGGAGGGTGATTCGATGGTAAGAATACTGGCAGCAGACGGATTGGATGCCTCTGCAGTCCGCAAGCTGGAGGAACGCGGATACGAGGTTCTGCAGCAGCACTATGAGCCGGATGAGCTGGGGAAGGCACTCGCGGATATCGATGCGCTGCTCGCCCGCCCCGCAACAAAGGTACGCGAGCCGGTCATCGACCAGGCAGTGGCGGCAGGCCGGCTGAAGATGATTATCCGCGGCGGTGTCGGCATGGACAACATCGATGTCGATTATGCCCGCGGCAAGGGACTGACCGTTACGAATACCCCGAACGCATCGAGCGCTGCCGTCGCAGAACTGGCGATTGCGCACATGCTGGCAGTCTCCCGTTTCCTGTATATCGCGAATGTCACCATGCGCGAGGGAAAGTGGGAAAAGAAAGCGTACAAGGGCGTAGAGCTGAGCGGCAGGACATTGGGACTTGTCGGACTTGGCCGCATTGGAATGGAGGTCGCAAAGCGCGCCGAGGCACTCGGGATGAATGTCATCTACACGAACCGTTCCGGCCCGCACATCCATGTCCTGTACCCTTGGAAGACAAAGGATGAACTGCTGGCAGAATCGGACTATGTCTCACTCCATATGCCGGCAGTCAAGGGGGCACCTCCTGTCATCGACGCGGAAGCCATCAGTAAGATGAAAGACGGCGCATACCTGATCAATACCGCCCGCGGTGCGCTGGTGGACTCTGCCGCACTGTGCGACGCACTCGACTCCGGAAAACTGGCAGGTGCCGGAATTGACGTCTATCCGGAAGAACCCTGCAAGGACGAGCGCCTTCTGCACCACCCGAAGGTCTGCATGACCCCGCACATCGGCGCCTCCACGAAGGAAGCCCAGAGAAGAATCGGGGAAGAGATTGTGAAGCTTGTGACAGAAAAGTTTGGGTGAGCGTGAGAGTTGTCATGCTTGCCCAGGAAATATTGGTGTAGCCGGATGCGTGACAAATTTACAAAGTGTCTGTTGAAGACACTGTTTCGGAGATGAAATTCAAGAATAACGGAAGACTTGCGTCTGAGAGCAAAGATGCAGGTCTTCCGTTTAAATTTTATCATACTGGGGACTTATATTTTTAGATATCGCATTTTGAATGCGAATTTTGTAAAAATACCACATACTCTCCTGACATTTTGGTATAATAACCAATATAGCCAAAACGCGTATATGGGTACGCATTGCATTATAAGCAGGTTTCAGATACGTTTCAGGAGGCAGTGTGATGTTAATTCAGTTTACAGTAAGCAACTTTGCGTCAATTCGTGATGAAGTGACCCTGAGCATGCTGGCTGACCGCGACACAGAACATGAAGATACACTGATTCCGTTCAGAAAAGAGCGTATTCTTCCTGATATTGCAATGTATGGCGCTAATGCGGCTGGAAAAACAAATGTGATTCGAGCTCTTACGGCAGCGATCATGACGATCAGGGAATCGAATGGCAGACAGGTTACTGACCAGTTGAACAGAATCGTTCCGTTTGCTTTTGACGACAAAAAGAGGACAGAACCCAGCAGATTCGATTTCATATTTACAGCTGGGGATGTAAAGTATTCCTATGGCTTTTCGGCTGATAAGAAAAAAGTATATGAAGAGTATTTATATGCTTACTTCAGCGCAAAACCATCGATGATATTTGAGCGTACAGAGGGTTCCCACTATCAGTTCGTACAGGCTGACAGGCGTAAGTTTCATGAATATGCAGAAAAAAATACAGACAACAAACTGTTTTTAGCGACAGCAACGGCATGGAACTGCAAAAAAACAGAGACAGCATACAGGTGGTTTGCAGAAAGCATCGATACATATAACAGTGAGACATTAGAAGGCATGATGACTCCGATTCTTGCGGATGATCCGGACGGTTCTTTGCAGAGATATGTAACGTCGATGCTGCACATAGCAGATATCAATGTTTCAGGGTATACTGTGCAGACCAGTGACGTTACATCAGAAGATCTGAAAAAGATTCCTGTAATAGGGGAGCTTAACCTGATGCAACAGATTGCTGGTGGAAAAGCTGGAGTCTTAAAGAAATATGAGATTACGACCGAGCATCTGATTGACTGTAAGGAGGGGAAAAAGAAATATTCTCTTCCGTTTCAGATGGAGTCAGACGGTACCAGAAGGTTTGTGTACATCAGTCCGATTATTAAGATGGCAATTGAAAGCGGAAAGACAGTCATCATCGACGAGATAGATGCAAGCCTGCATCCATTTCTGGTAGATTATATTCTTGGTATATTCAGTGACAGGGAACAAAATCCGAACGGAGCACAATTAATTGTCACAACCCAAGATGTCAGTTTGCTGAGCCTTAACCGTTTCCGCAGAGATCAGATCTATTTTGTGGAGAAAGATAACAGAACCGGAGTGACAGATCTGTATTCCCTGGATGAGTTTGCGCCACGAAAAAATGCAGACATTCGCAGGGGGTACCTGCAGGGACGGTATGGTGCAATTCCCGCGATAGGAGATGGGATGGAATGGTGAGACATATACCACAGAAGCCAAGAGGAAAGCATCGAAAAAGAGAACGCCTTCATTTTGGATATACAAGTAAACAGTTTCAATCAAATGAAGAAGTGTTGAAGGAGCTTCGGAAAAATATACCGGATTACGAAAAAAGTGCCGATGTCTTTTCACGCGTCCATGACAAGACTGAAAAAGCTATTAAAAACGCAAAAACGCTTGAGCAGTTTCATGCAGAAAATCAGGATCGGCGTGGAATTGAGTGTAATCCAGGTACAGAAGTTTATAAGATTGTCGAGAAACTAACATTCTATCAATGAAAAGACAGCCTGAAGGGGGAAAACATCATGAATGGGGTGCTTCGGATTGGCCTGATCGGGATGGGCAGAATCGGAAAACTTCACGGAAGTAATATTCAGAGTCTGGTGAAAGGCGCAGAAATTGTCTGTGCGGCAGACCCGTATCTGGATGAGGATAAGGAACGATGGGCGGAGAGTGTCGGAATTGCCCGCTGCAGCAGAGATCCGGAGGACATATTCAGGGATCCGGACATCGACGCGGTGTTTATCTGCTCATCCACAGATACGCATGCAGACTTCATTGTACGGGCAGCGAAAGCTGGAAAAGATATATTCTGTGAAAAGCCGATTGCTGTGAAAGTGTCAGATATCAACAGGGCACTCCGGGCAGTTGAGGAGACCGGGGTGAAGCTGCAGGTTGGCTTTGTGCGCCGCTTTGACAGAAGCCACAAAGCTGTCCGAGATGCAGCCGCATACGGAAAAATCGGAAAAGTATATGTGGTGAAGGTATGTTCGCGTGATCCGGAGGCACCGCCGATGTCCTATGTTGAAAAGTTGGCGGCATCTTCATGGACATGATGATCCACGACTTTGATATGGTCCGCTATCTGTCCGGAAGCGAAGTGACAGAAGTTTATGCGGCAGGCGGATGCCTGGTGGATTCTCATTTCGCAGATTACAGAGATGTGGATACGGCGATCGTGACGCTCCGGTTTGAAAACGGTGCACTTGGAGTGATCGACAACTGCCGCCAGGCACCCTATGGCTATGACCAGCGTGTCGAGGTACACGGGGAGAAGGGCTGCGTGAGAGATGAAAATCAGCTGGAAGACGAAGCCCGGCTGGCTACAGCTTCCGGAACACTGGGCGCAAAGCCAACCTGGTTTTTCCTGGAACGCTACAATGACGCGTTTGTGGAAGAAGAGAGAGCTTTCGTGAAAGCCTGCCTGAGCGATGCACCGGTTCCGGTTGGAGGAATGGATGGTCTGAAGGCTGTTCTGATCGCAAAAGCTGCCAGAAAATCACTTGAAACGGGCAGGCCGGTCCGTCTGGACGACCCGGATGTCACCGCAGACTGACGGGTTCCATGTACGCTCAGCGACGCATCAAACTCAAATACCGGATAATCCGCCGAAACGGTTCGGAAAGCTGGCAGGCGCCGGATTGACGTCATCCGGAAGAATCCTGTAGGGAGGAGCGCCTTCTACGCCACCCAAAGATCTGTATGACCCTACACATCGGCGCCTCCACCAAGGAAGCCCAGAGAAGGATCGGGGAGGAAATTGTGAAGCTTGTGACAGAGAAGTTCGGATGAGCGTGAGGCCGGACATGCTCGCTCAGGGGATGCTGGTGTGGCTAGATGCGTGACAAATTTACAAAGTGTCTGTTGAAGACACTGTTCCGGAGATGAAATTCAAGAAAAACGGAAGACCTGCGTCTGAGAGCAAAGACGCGGGTCTTTCTTTTTAGCCCTTTCTTTTTTGAAGAAGTAATATTTGCCCTGCAGGATATTCATCAGCGCAATGAGACAGGGCATTGCAGGTATTCGTTAGTTCCTTGGCATAATCAAGAATCGTGTCAGGCTGCATGGATAATGCTGAACCCGAAATACTGATTGCAGCAGTCGGATAGCCCTTTGAATTTAAAATAGGTTCCGCAATGCAACGCACGCCAAGGGTTTCTTCCTCATTATCGAGAGCATATCCCCGGCTTCGAATTTCTTTCAGCTCCTTTAACAAGGCAGTCTTGTCTGTGATGGTATTGGGTGTAAAAGCCGGCATGCCTTGAGACTGTATGATTTGCTCAACTTCCGATGCAGGAAGATAGGAGAGCATGGCTTTTCCACAGCCTGTGCAATGCATATGGAGTGTCTTCCCGGCAATTGAATAGGAAAACATGCGTCTGTTCTGGTGAGCTACATCGAGATAAAGAACCTTGCCATCAATATGTGTAGTCAGATAAATGGTTTTTCCGGTTTTCCGCTGCAGATCCTCTAGAAAGGGACTGGTATATCGAACAACCGGGGTCGCCATCTGGGCATAATAATTAAGCTTCATAACTGAGTAACCAAGCCGGTAGTTCATGGATGGTACAGTCCGTGTAATATATCCGAACTGCTCCAGCGTTCTAAGAATATTCAGAGTTGTGCTCTTTGGCATCCCGGTCTTTTTGCATATATCCGTGAGACTTAACTGCGTATCTGTTGCATTGAAGCAGGAAAGGATGTGAAAAGCTTTTGCAATGGACTTGACACTATTTTCGTCTGTATTCATATTGAATCGAATAACTCCAGTGAAATATTCAGCGGGTTCAGAAATACTATAACATATCCAAACAGAATTAGTTGAAAAATGAATAAAAAATACAATACAAAATTGTAATTTTTTACAGAAATCACAATTACTCCTTGACATGGATATATCCGTGATGATATATAGAAATCATCAACAATGATGAACATAGTTCCATAATGCTGAACAAGGAGGCGGTACAATTGAAAAAGCTTTATGGCGTAATAACAGCGATGACAACCCCCTTTGCAGATAACGGGTCTGTCGATGTGGAAGCTCTCGAACAACAGGTAGAATACCTGATTGATAAAGGGGTCGATTGTCTGTACCCCTGCGGGACAACAGGTGAGATGTATCTCATGAGCGAGGAGGAAAGGAAGCTCGTTGCAGAAACGGTTGTGAAGAAGGCCGCCGGGAGAGTAACAGTGTTTGTTCATGTAGGGGCGATGACAGAAGGTGAGACGATTCGTCTGGCTCAGCATGCGCATGAGATCGGAGCAGATGGCGTTGGTGTTGTCACACCAAGTTATTTTAATGTTGATGATCGGGCGATGGTTCAGTACTACAAGGATGTCTGTGGTCAGCTTCCTGCGGATTTTCCAGTTTATGTTTATGTCATTCCGCAGCTTGCGCATAATGATATTTCTCCGGAGACCATGCAGAGAATTGCTGATGCCTGTCCGAATGTGATTGGTGTGAAATATAGCTTCGCGGACATGACAAGGGTACTGAAGTATCTGAGAGTGAATAACGGAAAATTCTCCGTTGTTTTTGGAGCGGATCATATGTTCCTACCTGCACTTGTTGCTGGGTGTGATGGAACTGTCTCCGGATGCAGCGGACCGTTCCCGGAATTGTTTGTTGAAGTGTATAGATTGTTCAAGGAAGGAGAAATTGAAAAGGCAAGAGCCGTACAGGATGAAGCGAATGATCTTGTATGGCTGATGAAGGGTGGCGCTGATATGTCGATATTCAAGAACATTCTGACATTCAGGGGTGTTCGAGGCGGACATGTCAGAAAGCCCCTTCTGGATCTGCCAGAGAATGAGGTTCGGGATCTATATGAGTCGGTGAAGGCTCATATTTGATAGATAAGAGCGTACAGTGGAGTGAAGGAATCAGGAGGAAAAGGCATGAGCATGAGAAAAATCACTACTATTTTACTGGCTGCGATTACAGCAACGACAGTACTGGCAGTTCCGGTTGCGGCGTCAGACTTCCCGGGCAATAAGCAGATCACGATTGTCTGCCCGTATGCTGCCGGAGGAGCGTCCGATACAACTTCCCGCATCTTTGCCTCGGAGTTTGAGAAGGCAATCGGAACAACAGTGGTTGTACAGAATACAACCGGAGCCGGTGGTGCAGTAGGGCTTGAAACCGTACGTCAGAGTAAGCCTGATGGGTATACGATTGCCTATATGCCGGTTGAGTCAACGATGATGGCGGCACTGGGGTATACGGATCTGACTTGTGAGGACTTTAAATTCCTTGGACGTGCCATGACAATTCCGGCAGCTATTACAGTAAAGGCTGACAGTGAATGGAAAACATTTGATGACTTTTTGAAGTATGCAAAGGAGCATCCGGGTGAAGTCAGAGTCGGAAATTCCGGAACTGGATCGATCTGGCATATTGCAGCCGCTTCTGTTGAAAAAACATGTGATGTTGAGTTCAACCACGTTCCGTTCTCTGATGGGGCGGCAGCTGCAGTCACAGCACAACTGGGCGGGAACATTGAGGCAGTGGCAGTCAGCCCTTCCGAAGTCTATACCAATGTGGAATCCGGCGATCTTCGTACGCTGTGTGTACTGGGCGAAGAAAGATCCACTGTCCTTCCTGATGTTCCGACAGCGAAGGAACTTGGCTATGATATCACAATCCAGGGATGGGGTGGATTCGCAGTTCCGAAGGATACCCCGGAGGATGTAATTGCGGTCGAAGAAAAGGCAGCAAAAACAGCTATTAATTCAGACTCCATGAAGGATCTCCTTACTACAAAGGGGTATGAGTTCGCATATCTCTCCGGGGAGGATATGGATGCTGCAGCAAAGAAGGATCTCGATTATTATTCAGAGCTCATTCCTACGATGAATATCGTAACGGAAGGATGACAGAAGATCTGTCCACTCATTGAAAAAGGGTAAGCCAGACAGCATCGCGCCGGGAGTGGTGCGGTGCTGTTTCTATAGATGGAGGAGAAAGAAAGGTCACTTATGAAAAAACAGAAAGCAGATATGATCGGCGGAATTGCTGCCGTAGCGGTGGGAGCGTTTTTCTTCATTCAAACCTTGCAGAATAAGCAGATGAGCTTTTTCTCTACGACAAGTGACGGAGTCCCCGGAGGCGGCTTTTTTCCATATATCCTGTGTGTACTGATCATGATAATGGGTTTAGGCTTGATTGTCCGTGGTGCTCTGAAAGGGAATAAAGTCTTTTTCATGATTGACCCGGAGATGCGCGAAAATATGAAGCTGATGGCATCAACGCTGGTCGCAATCCTTGCTTTTCTAGCGCTGTGGAAATGGCTGGCTCCAATCCTTGGGAATAGTGCATTTTACAGCTGTGTGGCTGTACTTGAACTCGCCCTTAATAAATTTATGTTCAAGAGAACCTGGCTGTTTTCTATTTTGTATGCAGTCATCTTCACTCTATTCATATATCTGGTATTCGGAATGTTTTTCGCTATTCAGTTCAATGCATAATGGAAAGGAGACAGTATGGGCATTAGTCTGGATATATGGGCGCAGGGATTATCCGAGCTGCTACAGCCATCCGTCATCTTGTTTTTGTTTTTGGGTATTCTGATCGGAACATTGATCGGCGCACTGCCTGGATTGTCTGCAACGATGGGAATTGCGATCATGACGCCGGTCACGTTTAACTTTTCCCCGGTAAACGGGTTCGCAATGCTGATGGGGCTTTGGAATTCCGCAATTTTTGCAGGAGGTATCACGGCGATTTTGATTAATACACCAGGGACACCGGCATCACTGACCCAATCCTGGGATGGATATTGCCTGTACAAGCAAGGAAAAGGCGGTTTGGCTCTTGGGGTGAATGTGATTTTTTCTTTCATGGGCGGCATGATCAGTACCCTTGCGCTGATTCTTTTTGCGACACCGATTGCCCGCTTTACTGTTCGGTTCAATGCGGCCGAATACTTCATGCTGGCAGCATTCGGACTCAGTATGATGGTTGCCGTTTCCGGTGGAGATATTCTGAAAGGATTAATCCTGGGGCTTGTAGGGATCCTTCTGTCGTGCATCGGAATTGATCCGATCCTGGGAATTCGAAGATTCACCTTTGGCTCTGTAAATCTTCTTGCGGGTATCAGCTTTATCCCGGTGATGATCGGGATGTTTGGTATCGGTGAAGTGCTGTATCAGATTTTCACAAGGAACAAGCAGCAGGAGGCGATGGAGGATCAAGCACGGAAAGAAGGCAAGGATCTGGGGCGAATCTTTTTGAATAAAGACGAAAGAAAAGGTCTTCTATCCCGTGGAATTATTACTTCACTGGTTGCGACGATTATCGGCGCGATACCCGCGGCGGGAGGAGATATTTCAGCTATTATCTGTTGGGGAAATGCTAAGAGGTTCAGCAAGTATCCGGAAGAATATGGACATGGATCAATTGAGGGACTGGCGGTCAGTTCAGCCGCGAACAATGGTGTCATTGGCGGAGCTATGACTACCATGATGACCCTTGGAATTCCGGGTGATTCGGTTACCGCAATTCTGATTGGTTCTCTTACGATGTATGGTATGCGTCCGGGGATCTCGATGTTTACAGATAATGCGAAGTTTACCACACAGATTATGGCGCTGATGGTGATGGCAAACATTGCGTTTCTGATTCTTGGACTTCTGACTGCAAAAGTATCTGCGAAGATTCTGAACGTTGCACAGCCAACTGTATGGGCTGCGGTTATTGTGCTTTGTGTTGTCGGATCCTATGCACTGAACAATAATTTCTTCGATGTGCTCATCATGATGGCTGCAGGAATCCTGGGCTTCCTTTTTAAAACATTTGAATGGCCGAGCGGTCCCTTTATTCTGGGGCTTCTTCTTGGCAACATGCTGGAAGCGAATATGCGTCGGGCGCTTGTCATGAGTAACGGAAGCTATCTGACTTTTATCGCGCGTCCGGTTTCCTGTGTCCTCTTTGTCTTTGTTGTGCTTACATTCCTGTTCCCGGTTGTGAAAAGCCTTGTCAAAAGGAAGAAGTGACCATTCTGATTTGTCAACGCGCGATAGGAAAGGTGAAATGATGACTGTCTTTGAACATATAAAGCAGAGCGGCATTATGCCGGTTATAACGATTCCGACAGCCGCACATGCGGTCAAGCTGGCGCAGACGCTGCGTGAGGCTGGAATATATCAGATTGAAGTGACCTTAAGAAATAAGAACGCACTGGA
Organism: uncultured Lachnospiraceae bacterium; assembly: GCA_900555005.1. The sequence goes on from USJM01000010.1 coordinate 11,237, forward strand.
TTGTATTGCTGCCATTCGGGAGTCATTTCCTGATATGGTAATAGCCGCAGGGACAGTACATACTCCAGAGCAGGTTGCGGAAGCGCAACGGTCGGGAGTGGATCTGTGTGTGACACCTGGAATCAATGAGCCAGTGATTCAGCAATGTCAGAAGATGAATATGCCAGTGCTTCCTGGAATTGCGACACCGACAGAAATAGAGAAAGCGATGGAGCTCGGGCTCATGCATCTGAAGTTCTTTCCGGCTGAGCTTATGGGAGGTTTACAGACGATCAGACAGTTCCATGGGCCGTACCCACAGGTGGATTTTATTCCGACATCCGGAATGAATTTCAGCAATATAGGAGAGTATTTGTCAGAGCCGGAGATATTGGCTGTAGGAGGCAGTTTCATGGCTCCGGCCGATAAGGTGCGATCAGAGGACTGGGATGGTATCCGGGAACTGTGTGAGAAGGCTGTAGAGATTTCTTTGAATTTCCACTTGGTTCATGTCGGAATCAATACTGGTGAAACAGGAAGGGAAGTTGCTTCCGAGATTGGAACAGCATTTGGAATTGGTATAAAAGAAGGGGAACGCTCTGATTTTGCTGGTAATATGATCGAGTGCTGTAAAGTGCAATTTCCGGGGACGCATGGTCATATCGCAATTGGAACAAGAAGTGTGGAACGTGCGTCAGCTTTTCTTGAGAAAAAGGGATACACGATGCGTAAAGATTTTCAGAATACAGATGCGGCAGGAAACCTGAATTGTGTTTACCTTGAAAAGGAATTTGGAGGTTTTGCAATTCATCTGCTTCGAGAGGCATGAACCCATGTATTTGATCAGTTAATAATGTCGAAATGGAGTGAAATATGGGCAAGGTAATAGGGTTTGGTGACTTTATGGTGCGACTTAGTCCTCCGGGATATCTGAAGTTTGCTCAGGCAGACTCATTTGATATCAATTACACAGGAGCAGAGGCAAACGTTCTGGTTTCCCTTGCATGTATGAATGTGGAGACAGAGTTTGTTACGAGAATTCCGGAAAATCCGATTGCGGACGCAGGACTGGCGAGCTTAAGAAAATGGAATGTCGGAACCCGTCATATCATTCGGGGCGGGGAAAGAATTGGTGTTTTCTATCTCGAAAAAGGAGCCTCTCAAAGACCGTCCCGTTGTGTGTATGACAGGATGAATTCCGGAATCGCTTTGGCGAGGCCAGGAATGTTCGACTGGGATGCTATTTTCGATGGAGCCTCGGTATTTCACGTCACAGGGATCACGCCAGCGCTGGGACCGGGGATGCCGGAGGTAACACTGGAAGCAGTGCGAAAAGCAAAGGAACATGGACTGATCGTAAGTTGTGATCTGAACTATCGAAAGAATTTATGGACAACAGAGATGGCAGGAAAGTGTATGCGGGAGGTCTTGAAATACACAGACATCCTGATTGCAAATGAAGAGGACTGCGAGAAAGTACTTGGCATTCGCTCAAAGAACACCGATGTTGTGAAAGGACAGATCAATAAAGAAGGATATATAGATGTTGCCAGTCAGCTCGTATCCGAATTTGGTGTGAAAAAAGTCGGCATTACCTTAAGAAAGAGCATCAGTGCGTCCGATAATGAGTGGGGAGCTATGCTCTATGAGAACGGTACACCTTATTTTTCAAAAACCTACGCGATTCATATCGTAGACCGTGTAGGGGGTGGAGATTCCTTTGCAGCAGGATTGATCTATGGAACCCTTAAAGGATATACACCGCAAAAGACGATTGAGTATGCAGCAGCAGCTTCCTGTCTGAAACATTCGATCGAAATGGATTTTAACCTTTCGAGTGTAGAAGAAATTGAGCTTCTTGCAGGGGGAGACGCATCGGGAAGAATACAGAGATGAGGAATCGGCATCCCGGTTTCTAAGAGCGCTGGATCCGGATACCTGCAGGGATGGCCAGACATACATCGACATCCAGTACATCATCTCTGAATACGAGGTGATCGCAGTGGAATCTCTGAACGAGAAGAGGAATGGAAAGTATTTATTCCCCTGCCTTTGCCTGCTTTATCGGCGAAGGCGGGGGAATTGATTTATTTCCGCCTGTCCGGACTGTACCTGCCTTACTGTGACAGGGTGGCTGCCGGTCAGTATTCCACGGAAGAACAATATTTGCGAATACGGTTTACGTGAATAAAATCTCTTGAAATATAGTGCATAAAAATGTACAATTTGAGGGATGATTACGTATAAATATACATATTGAAGGGATGGGCGGCATGAAAAAAAGACTACTTTCAGCTGTGCTTTCTGCAGTGTTCGCATTGACGGGAACAACAACAGTGTTTGCAGAAGACACATCAACCGAAAAAGAGAATGTTACATTAACGCTTTGGTATTGGCAGAATAGTATTCAGGACGAGCTTCTTGAAAAAGTTTCTGAGGCATTTCCGGGCGTGACGATTGACGCGCAGAAATTTGCTGCGGATGATATCGAGGAAAAAATAAATACAACGATCGCAAGTGGTGGAGAACTTCCGGATCTTCTTGCGATGGACGACTGGATCGCAGACCTGCTTCAGTATCCGGACAGTTTTATCAACCTGTATGATGCGCCTTGTAATGCAGCGGATATAGAGGATCAGTATGTGGAGTGGAAGTGGAAGAAGGCAGAGACGCCGGATGGAAAGCTGATTGCTTTGCCGATGGATATTGGACCGACCTGCATGTTTTACAATGCAAAACTATTTGAGGATGCCGGCCTTCCGACCGATCCGGATGAAGTAGCGGCGGAGATGTCTACATGGGATGATGCGTATAGCATGGCGTCGAAGCTTCAGGAGGCGACGCCGGATGTCAAGATGTTTGATTTCCTCAGTCACATATATGTAGCGACGCTTGGTCAGCAGAAAGCACACCTGATCGATCAGGATGGAAACTATATTGCGGATCAGGATCATAACCGGACGGCATTCATGGAGGCAGCGGCCGCAAAAGATTATGTGTTTGGCGGCTCGTCTGAATGGGATCCTGAATGGGCGGCAGCGCTGAATGACCACAAGGTAGCGGCGTTTGTCGGCGCGGTATGGATGAAACCGGAACTGATCAGTGCGGCACCGGACACGGCGGGCGAATGGAGAGTCACAAGTGCGCCCGGCGGACCGGGGAATGTCGGCGGGTCGTCGATCGGAATCACAAGCTCCTGCAAGAATGTCGAAACAGCCTACCAGGTGATCACCTGGCTGACAAACAGCGAAAACCAGATAAGCTCTCTCGACAAACTGGGCTTGTTCCCATCGAGACTGGAAGCGCTGGATGATGAGAGCCTTCTCTATCCGGAAGACTTTTTCGGCGGAGAGATTGTGAACAAGTATTTTGTACAGGCTGCGAAGAAAATTAACGATCTTTATTATCCGCCAAACTATTCCAGCTATCAGGCGGTTTTTGAACAACAGCTTCAACAGGTACAAGATCAGGACAAGGATCCGGAGCAGGCGTTCGAGGATGCGGTGTCCGAGACAAAGAGCATGTACGATCTGGCACAGATCTCATAATCTGCAGTTCTGCTTTTTGTAATCTATGATGCAGCAGTACAGGCGGGCTGTCGAAAGGCAACCCGTTTTGTTTGTAGGAGTCCTATGAAGACAAAATATCAGGCAGGAAAAAAGAGGAAGCTGGGACGCGAAATCAGAAAGAACTGGAAAATCTATACGTTGATCAGTCCCTTCTTCATTCTCTACGGGATATTTGGGCTATTCCCGATATGTTTTTCACTGTACCTTTCTTTTCATAAATGGAATGGAAGCGGGCCTATGCAGTTTGTAGGATTGGCCTACTACAAATATCTGATCAAAGATCCCAATTTTCTTCTGTCGATCAGAAATACGCTGATCATCTGGATCATCTCAACGGTTCCGATGGTCATTCTCGCTATTATTTTGGCTTTTATCCTGAATGCCAGAGTTCTGAAAGGAAAGATGTTGTTCAGGGTTATCTACTATTTGCCGAACATTACATCAACAGTTGCTATCGCGATTGTGTTCGCCAATATCTTCGGAAACAAGTATGGGATTTTGAACTTCTTCCTGGAGAAAATCGGGTTACATCCAGTGCAGTGGATGGCGACGCATCTTGGTGTTCAGTTTGCCATCGCGATGATTGTAGTATGGAGATGGACAGGCTACAATGCGATTATTTTACTTGCGGGTCTGCAGAAAATACCCTACAGCCTCTATGAAGCAGCGAAAATCGACGGCGCCAGTACCGGCCAGATCTTCAGGAGGATTACGGTGCCGCTTCTCAATCCGGTTATAGAATTTGTCGTTGTGACATCGACGATTGGCGGATGGCAGTTGTTTGCCGAGGCGCAGATGCTGGTGGGGCAGGATGGCGGTATCGGAAAGAGCGGCCTCACTGTTGTGCTTTACCTGTATAATATGGCGTTCAGGAACAGCCAGTTTGGTTATGGCTCAGCGATTTCGTGGGGGCTGGTTATCCTCATTGGCGTGTTCTCAGTGATCAATATGCGTCTGATCAGAAGGAAGGTGGACTGAAATGGTTGTCCAAAAACACTCTGTATCGCATGTCATTCTCTATCTTCTGCTGATCGCCGGCGCCGTTCTTTCGCTGTTTCCGTTCTATTGGCTGACAGTGATGGCGACCAACAAGTCTGCAGCATTCATGCGGTATCCTCCGGTGCTGATATTCGGAAGGGAATTCATGACAAACTTGCACCATCTCTTTGCGGAGGTGGATTTCGGCACAGCCTTGGCAAACACCTTTATTGTTGCGATTGTCAAGACGGTCGGCGGTACCTTCTTCTGCTCGATGGCTGCGTTCTACTTCGCAAAGTTTGAATTTCCCGGACGAAAGTTCCTGTTCGGGTTCTGTCTGTTTACCATGATGATTCCGCCGCAGCTTAACATGATTCCACAGCTGATTATCATGAACCGGCTTGGATGGCTTTCAACTTTACGGGCACTGATTGTCCCGACGCTGATTCCTGCGTTTGGCGTATACTGGATGCATCAATACTGTACCGGAGCGATTCATGATGACCTGATTGCAGCCGCAAAAATCGACGGATGCGGGACATTCGGCTTGTTCCGGCATGTCGGGCTGCCGATTATTCTTCCAGGGTGTGCGTTCCTGTGTATCTATATTTTCATGGACTCTTGGAATGACTATCTCTGGCCTTTGATTGTCACCAGTGACGCAAAAAAGAACACCATTCAGGTAGCCCTGGCACAGCTTCAGGGAGCTTACGGTACAACAGATTACGGGATGGTCATGTGCGGTGTTCTGCTGGCTACGCTGCCACTCTTGTAGTTTTTATATTGTTCAGCAGACAGTTTATGGCTGACATTGCGGCGGGAGCAGTGAAGGATTAAATACAAGAGCGAATCGGTACGTTACGAAAACAGCGGAATGGAGAATTTTATGGATCATGGGACACTTCTCAATCTTGGATGGTACTTTAAAGAGGGGTTTGATGAAAGTTATGTAAATAGCAACGTAGAGAAGGATCAGCCGGATCTTTTCGAAAGAGTCAATATACCACATACGGTCAAAATGATTCCATATGACTGTTTTGACCAGACAATGACATGCATGTATTCAACGTATATCCGTCATTTTCATCTGAAAGATTCGTTAGCCGCGCGGATCCTGCTCTGCTTTGAGGGGGTATCGGCTTACTATGACCTGTACGTCAATGCCAGGAAGGTCGGTAGCCATTCGGGCGCGTACTCCTCGGCGCTTTTTGATGTGACGGAGTATGTACATGAAGGTGATAACCGGATGGTGCTGATGGTCGATTCTCACGAGCGGGCGGATATTCCACCTAATGGATCGACGGTCGATTACCTGATCTACGGTGGTATTTACCGGGATGTGACACTGTATGTGAAGAACAAGGTTTATATCCGACAGCCGCTCATGCGGTATGAGATTAAAAGTTTGGATTCGGAAAGTCTCAGAGCCAGGGTCTCGATACAGCCGGAATATCTGGTTTCAAACTCTGGAAAGCTGATAAAACTGGATGTGATGACCAGGGTTGTTGCCGGCAATTCTGAATTGATCCTTGAGGATACGCAGAGCATCAACATTTCGGAAGGAAACAGCTCTGTCCATCTTCGCGTACTGAAGGAAGTTCTTGTTGATTGCTGGGATATCACATCTCCGGTTCTCTACCGTGCGGAGATCGAACTTCGGGATGACCACGGTGTAGTACTTGATTCCATTACACAGCAGTTCGGGTTCAGGGATGTCAGGGCAGAGTCTGATGGATTTTTCCTGAACGGGCGCAAGGTGAAACTGATCGGGGAAAATCGCCACCAGTCGTATCCATATATCGGATACGCGATGGGAAAGCGGGAGCAGGAAAAAGACGCAGAGCTTCTGAAGAAATTCCTCGGGGTGAATATTGTACGCTGTTCGCACTATATGCAGTCAAAGTATTTTCTTGACCGGTGTGATGAAATTGGCCTGATGGTTTTTGAGGAGATACCCGGATGGGGCTATATCGGTGATGCCGTCTTTCAGGAGAATGTGATCCGCGACCTGAAGAATATGGTTCTGGGACATTTCAATCATCCTGGAATTGTCATCTGGGGAACCCGCCTGAACGAAACAACTGACTGCGACGCACTCTATGCACGCACCCACGCGCTCTGCAAGGCGATGGATCCCTCAAGACCAACAAGCGGTGTCCGCTGGGAAACCGGCAGTCATCTTATGGAAGATATCTACAGCTACAATGATTACTCAGAAGATGAGCGGAATGAATTTGTTCTGCTGACCAGAGGCGAGGCAACAGGAAGTCCGAAAAAGGTCCCTTATTTGATCTCCGAGCACACGGGCGCGATTCTGCCGACGAAGCCATGGGACAGTGAGGAACGGCAGGAGGCTTTTGCTCTTCGGCAGGCAAAAGTGCTTGCAAAAATAAACACAATGGATGAATATCTCGGCGCGATCGGCTGGTGCATGTTTGATTACAATACCCATAACGATCATAATAGCATGAACAAGGTCTGCTATCATGGTGTACTGGATATGTTCCGGGTGCCGAAGATGGCTGCATATGTCTATGCGAGTCAGAAAGATCTGAAAGATGGCGTGATCCTGGAACCCTGTTCAATGGTTGGACGTGGAGAGCGCTGCGAACCGGTACCATTCTGGGTCATGACGAATTGTGAATACATCACCGTGAAACTTTCAAACGATATTGAGCGAACCTATTATCCAAGTGTGAAATACAACGGGATGGCTCATCCTCCGATTGAAGTGAAGACAAACGGTGAATTCTGGCAGCATCGCTGGACCGGGGCGATCATCAAAGGGTATGCAGGCGGACGGTGTGTCGCGGAACGCAGGTATTCGGACAATCCGCATTTGTCTGGATTGAAGATTGAGACAGACGGAACGCGCCTTGCAAACAATAGGGTCGACGAGACCAGGATTGTCGCATACTATGTTGATGAATATGGAAACCGGCTCTATTATCACCGTGATGTCCTCTCAGTATCGGTGGAATTCATATCATCGGGCCGCATCTCGTCACAGCGATGGGCGGCGCCAGTGCGTTCTATATCAGAACAAAGGCAACCGGGAAAGCGGGACATGCAAGTGTCATCATGAAAGGCGAACGGCCGGAAATCGGCGAGGTTCGGGTTGAGATTGAACTTTTGGCTTAAACGGCGGGGATGTGCGGTGGCTGTACTCTATGGGCATTTTCTTCATCATTATGAAGGGGGTGCCCTTTTGTATTATCTCTGTAAAACAGATGCGGTTTTAATAGAAATTATTTGCGTAAATTATTTGAGATAATGGATTTAATTTTCTGATAGAAAAATGTGCTGGTGTCTTGTTACTTTCGGTGCTATAGTATGAATGAGTTAATGGTTCGCCGGTCATAACGGTTAGAATATTATGAACGTGTATGTTTAGCCTCCGCAAACGACGGGGCGCCGCGGCGTAGAATATCGTTTACGTGTAAGGAAGCCTGCCTGTTGGCGGGCTTCCATTTTTTAAGGGCTGGTAGTGGTATGAAGATTGTAACGATTAACCAGGCGCTGCTGAAGGAATTATAAAAAGGCCCAGAGGTTCTCAGGAAGACAACACGCCCATGCGTTCTTATCATCTGCTTCATATATAAGGGCGTGAACAGGTCTTTTGTTGTTCCGTTGCGATCCAATATCTCTGCCCACACGCCGAAAGACCAGTATTTTTCGCTCCCTACGAGATCGTCAACGCATACAGGCAATCATCACGGACTGCATTACATCAAGATGTTTCCGGTTATTAAGAAGCTTCCGTTCCGGATGAAGTCAGAAGGTACCAGAAGGTTTGTGTACATCAGTCCGATTATAAAAACTGTATCGCAAGGGGTATCTGCAGAGCTGGTATGGTGCAATCCCAAGAATCACAATTTTTTATTCAGCGAAGGATAAGTTAAGATAATGGAAGGACAGCCCAAAACGGAGGAATTATGGACGATCTGAATGAAGTGAGAAAAGTGTCGGAGGCGGCATACCGTTTCCTGAGCAGCATAAACCCAAAGGACTGCCAGGATGGTCACTATGAACTTCCAGATGGCGTGTTTGCCAATATCCAGACCTACACGCCGAAGCCGAAGCCTGAAGGCACCTTTGAAGCCCACAGGGAATACATCGACATTCAGTACATCGTCTCAGGGCATGAGATTATCTGTGTAGAGCCGCTGGAGACCATGAGAGCGGGGACGTGCATCCGCAGGTACGGTGAGAGCGGAGATATCGAGCTGTACGAAGGAAACAACAACGGAGAAGAATATCTGTTAGAACCGGGGGACTTCCTGATCCTCTACCCGAAGGATGCCCATATGCCCGGAGTCTGCGAAGGAACACCGGAGAAGGTACAGAAGGCGGTTGTGAAGGTGCCATGTTCATATTAAATAATGACATCTGCTTTCCACATAGCCGCAATCAGTGTCAAATGTTATAATCCCCATATAAGGCTGTATGAAATCAACATTCAACATTCCGGTTTTTGAGATTACGTTCTTGCAGGGGTGTGGAAGGATAGGAGAGAGCCATGAATGAAAGATGGACGCTGAATGTAGAAGACTTCGGAAAAATCGAAAAAGCTTCCGTAAGGATTGCGCCTCTTATCTGCTTTGTGGGGGATAATAATTCCGGAAAAAGTTATTTATTAAGCTTGCTATGGGGGATTTTGATCCTTGGAAAGGACTGTTTTCCAAAGACACCACCGGAAAGTAAAACATACAAGCGATGTGAAAACTGGCTGCGCCGCCACCGTGTGAGCAGACTCGTCCTTTCCGCGCAGGTCCAGGCAAGGCCGTTTTACGAGAGGCTCG
>USJM01000011.1 GCA_900555005.1 uncultured Lachnospiraceae bacterium
GGGCGCAGGCCTCATCGACCAGTCGATGGCCTTGTCCGGAAGAAACCGATCAGAGATATATCTGTGCGAAAGCGTTGCCGCCGCAACGAGCGCACCATCCGTGATCTTCACATGGTGATAGACTTCATACCGCTCCTTGAGTCCCCTCAAAATGGAGATCGTATCCTCCACGGTCGGCTCATCCACCATCACAGGCTGGAATCGTCTTGCCAGTGCGGCATCCTTTTCGATGTACTTCCGATACTCATCAAGCGTTGTCGCACCGATGAGTGGAGCTCGCCTCTTGCCAGCATTGGTTTCAGCATGTTTCCGGCATCCATAGCGCCGTCGGTCTTGCCTGCCCCGACAATCAGATGCAGCTCATCGATGAAAAGAATAATCTCTCCCTCGCTCTTTGACACCTCGTTCAGTACCGATTTCAACCGTTCCTCAAATTCGCCTCTGTACTTGGCGCCTGCCACGAGCGCTCCCATATCAAGAGAAAAAATTTTCTTGTTTTTCAGAGAATCCGGGACATCCTCTCTTGCGATCCGCTCGGCCAGACCTTCTACAACCGCTGTCTTTCCTACGCCAGGCTCACCAATTAGAACCGGGTTGTTCTTTGTCTTTCTCGAGAGAATCCGAATGACATTCCGAATCTCATCATCTCGTCCGATGATCGGATCCATCTTCTGCTGCTTAGCCTTTGCGACAAGTTCCGTCCCGTACTTTGCCAGAGCATCGTATGTATCTTCCGGAGTATCCGTATTGACGACCTGGTTTCCACGTACAGTAGACAAAGCCTGGAGGAATTTCTCCCGCGTGACATTCTCCTTCTGGAAAAATGTTCTCATCGACGGTGATGCAAAGTCAAGCATGCTGAGAAACAGATGTTCAACAGCGACATAGCTGTCCCCCATCTTCTTTGCCTCATCTTCTGCGCCAAGAAGTGCTTTATTCAGATACTGCCCGATATATGCCTGTCCGCCGGAAACCTTCGGCCGCGTCTCTATCAGCTGTGTCAGATCATGATCAAACAGCCGCTCATCGATTCCCATCTTTGATACCAGCTCCGCAATCAGAGACTGATCCTGATGCAGCAGTGCATACAGCAGATGTTCCTGCTCGATTTCCTGATTTCCAAAATCAGAAGCGACCTTTTCAAGCTGATTGACAGCATCAATGGATTTTTGCGTAAATTTCTGTATATTCATTCTTCCCGCCCCCTTTCCTGTAAGGGATTGTAATTCTTCAGATCACTTTACGTTTTTGTTCTAGCACAGATTGTTAGCACTGTCAATCGTTGAGTGCTAATTATCTGATTTGAAAACGGGCAGGGAAATTCCCTGCCCGTAATACCGCCTGAGGCGTCCTTTCGTCAGCCGCCGGTGAATTGATCTGAACGGATCGATCAATACATTCCGCCTGCCGGCTGTGCCGGTGCAGCCGGAGCCGGTTCCTTGATATCTCCGACAACTGCCTCTGTGGTCAGAAGCTCAGAGGAGACAGACGCCGCATTCTGAAGAGCGGAACGTGTCACCTTTGCCGGATCGATGATACCAGCCTCGATCATGTCAACATACTTGTCATTGTATGCATCAAAGCCGATCCCATCAGCAGACTCCTTGACCTTATTGACAACAACCGCACCAGAGAGGCCAGCATTCTCTGCGATATAGAACAACGGTGCCTCAAGAGCCTTCAGCACAATCTGAGCACCCGTCTTCTCATCTCCTGTCAGTCCTTCCAGTTTCTTTGCTGCCTTCGCCGCCGCATGAATCAGTGCAGCACCGCCGCCGACAACGATTCCTTCCTCAACAGCCGCCCTGGTTGCATTCAGTGCATCCTCCATACGGAATTTGGCATCCTTCATCTCTGTCTCGGTAGCCGCTCCGACACGGACAACTGCAACGCCGCCGGCCAGTTTCGCCAGACGCTCCTGAAGCTTTTCCTTGTCAAAGGAAGACTTCGTCTCTGCAATCTGTGCTCTGATCTGGTCTACTCTCTCATGAATCTTGTTCTTGTCGCCTTCTCCATCGACGATGACAGTGTTTTCCTTCGTGACCTTCACACTCTTTGCTCTGCCAAGCATATCGATTGTCGCGCTCTTGAGTTCGATCCCAAGATCATCCGAAATAACTGTACCGCCTGTCAGGATTGCGATATCCTGCAGCATATCCTTTCTTCTGTCGCCATATCCCGGCGCCTTGACGGCAACGACTGAGAAGGTTCCTCTCAGCTTGTTCAGAATCAAGGTTGTAAGGGCCTCGCCTTCAACATCCTCCGCAATAATGAGCAGCTTTTTGCCAGCCTGCACGATCTGCTCGAGCAGCGGGAGAATATCCTGAACATTGCTGATCTTTTTATCCGTAATCATGATATACGGATCGTCCAGGTTGGCTTCCATCTTCTCGGTATCGGTTGCGAAATAGGAGGAAAGATATCCTCTGTCAAACTCCATTCCTTCAACCAGATCCAGCTCTGTCTGCATGGTCTTGGATTCCTCAACGGTGATGACGCCATCCTTCGAAACCTTTTCCATCGCGTCAGCAACCATCTCGCCAACCTGCTCATCTCCGGAAGAAACAGCAGCGACCTTCGCAATCTGCTCCTTGCCCTTTACCTTCTGGCTCATCTCCTTGATCGCCTTTACGGTCGCATCGGTTGCCTTCTTCATACCCTTCTTCATGACGATCGGGTTCGCCCCTGCAGCCAGGTTCTTCATGCCTTCATGAACCATTGCCTGAGCAAGAACGGTTGCTGTGGTCGTGCCATCACCTGCAACATCGTTCGTCTTGGAAGCAACCTCACGGATCAGCTGAGCACCCATATTCTCAAAGCGATCCTTCAGCTCGATCTCTTTCGCAATCGTGACACCATCATTCGTAATCACCGGGCTGCCGTATTCCTTGTCCAGAACAACGTTTCTTCCCTTCGGCCCGAGCGAGCGTAACACGAACAGTATCAGCCAGCTTATCAACGCCAACTCTCAGTCCCTCACGGGCGTCATCTCCATATTTCAATTCCTTTGCCATTGTTTTAATCCTCCTTTAATGTCCTTTCAAGCCGCGATCAGTCTATTATTCAACCTTTGCAAGAATATCGGACATCTTGCAGATCACATACTCCTCTTCACCAAGCTTGACCTCGGTGCCGGCGTATTTGGAATAGACAACCTTGTCGCCTTCCTTCACCGTCATCGCGATCTCCTTGCCATCGACCTTCCCGTCACCGACTGCAAGAACGGTTGCCTCCTGCGGCTTTTCCTGACTCTTTGCTGCCAGAATGATTCCAGATTTTGTAGTCTCCTCAGCTTCAAGCTGCTTCAGGACAACTTTGTCACCCAACGGATAGAGTTTCATAACCTATACCTCCTGACACATTCTTTTGTTTCCATTACTTCGATATCATTTTTGCTAGCACTCACTATATTCGAGTGCTAAATCACATTGCCTATAATAACAAAATCAGCGAAGATTGCAAGTATCATCATTTTTGATATTTCAGGGTATATTGCATATATTCTCTATTATTCTCAAATATTCTCTAATTATCTTTATTCTAAATTACACATAGAAAAACTCCGGAGAACCCCTGCATTCTGCAGGTCTCTCCGGAGTCCGTCTGCTGCTCTTTTCAGTTTTACAGTTTCTTCGTTTTCTTGATCTCCTTGAGCTGATCATACACGGCATCGTTCAGTACCTTAATATAGGTTCCCTTCATGCCGGAAGACTTTGACTCAATAACACCTGCACTCTCAAACTTCCGGAGCGCATTCACGATGACAGAGCGCGTAATGCCGACTCTGTCTGCAATCTTGGACGCAACCAGCACTCCTTCTGAGCCTCCCAGCTCATCAAAAATATGTACGATCGCCTCCAGCTCTGAATAGCTCAGCGTATTGATCGCAGACTTGACAATCTGTACCTTCCTGTTTTCCTCTGCGCTTTCCTCATTCAAAGAGCGCATCATCTCCAGACCGACAACGGTTGTCCCATATTCCGCGAGGATGATATCATCAATCTCAAATGGCTTGTCGATCCGGTACATGAAAACAGTTCCAAGGCGTTCTCCCGCAATCTCAATCGGGTTGACAATTGCCTGGAACTTGTGAAGATTCTCTCCTGTAAAGCCCAGCGTCTCAAGATTCACATTCTCCTGCGTCGAGAGAATGTTCAGGAAGCGCTCATTCAGCATCTCGTCTATGAAATCCCCAATATGATCAACAATCAACTGGTTCAATTCCTCGATATGATCCGAGAGCCCGACCCCCAGAACCTTTCCCTTACGACTGATGACAAGGACATTCGATTCCAGAATGTCCGTCAGCACCGCGCAGATATCATTGAAGACAACCTTGCTTGAGTGTTGTTATGAAGCAGCTGTCCGATCTTTCTTGTTTTATCTAGTAACTCAACACTCATGATTTCCCTCCTGAACGGGAAGCGCTGCTTCCGTGCACATCGTCTTGTCGAAGAGATTTTAACAGACAATTCTAATTATTACAATAGATTATCTGGTTTTTCAAGTAATAATTATTTGTTGTCTTTATCTTCTGTCTTCTTTGGAAGAATATACCCACATGTCTGGTTGGAGCAGAGCAGACGGTTTCCCTTCTCGACCATATAGCTGCCACACTCCGGACACTTAATTGTTGAAGGCTTGTTCCAGGAGATAAAATCACACTCTGGGTTCGAACAGCCATAGAATATTCTGCCCTTCTTTGAGCGTCTGATGACCACATCCTGTCCACACTTCGGACAGGGGACCCCTGCTTTCTCAAAATAAGGCTTTGTATTCCTGCACTCTGGAAACCCTGGGCATGCCAGGAACTTTCCATGCGGCCCGTATTTCACAACCATGTGCCGGCCGCACTTGTCGCAGATGACATCCGACACCTCATCGGCAACTTTCACCTTCGACAAGGTTTCCTCGGCATGTTGAACCTCCTTGTCGAGATCCGGGTAGAAATTACGCAGAATTGTTTTCCAGTCTGTTCTCCCCTCCGCGACAGAGTCAAGCATGGATTCCATGTAGGCTGTAAACTGGACATTATCAATCTCCGGAAAAGACTTCCTGAGAATGTCATCAACTGCCGTTCCGAGCTCTGTAATATAAAGGTTTCTTTTCTCCTTTGTCACATAATGTCTCGCAAGGAGCGTTGTGATGGTTGGGGCATATGTGGACGGTCGCCCAATCCCAAGTTCCTCCAGGGCATGAACCAGAGAGGCTTCTGTGTAGTGCGCAGGTGGCTGTGTGAAATGCTGCTCCCCCTTCATCCCTGACAGCTCCAGCTGTTCTCCCTCTGATAGCTTTTCAGTCAGAACGGGCTGTCCCTTCTTCTCTTCTTCTGTCTCTGTATAGACAGACAGATAGCCCTCCGACAGGATCCGGCTGGAACTCGTCGTAAAGATATAGCGGCAGAAGCCACTGCCCTGCGGCTCTTCTTCATTCTCTCCAGCGTGCTTCTGTGCACCGCTCCTCATAACGTCACTTTCCGCCACTTCATCTGAAGCAATCCGAATTTGAAGCGTCTCATATTTTGCCGGCGCCATACGGCTTCCTACAAACCGTTTCCAGATCAGCTGATACAGACGGAACTGATCCCTTGTCAGCGCTTCTTTCACTTCAGACGGCGTCCTGCTGATGTCGGAGGGACGGATGGCTTCATGAGCATCCTGAATATGTACGCCATTATTGGAAGGCTCCTGCACCTTTCCTGCCACATTCTTCTGTCCTGCCGCCTCTTCCTTCGAATGGCTGACGCGGTTTCTTAGTTCTTCAGACAAAAATGTTTCTCCATAATGACTGGAGATATAAACCGCCGCAGCGTCGTTGGCCTCCTCAGAGATACGGGTCGAATCCGTTCTCAGATACGTAATCAGGCCGACCGTTCCAGAACCGGCAAGATCAACCCCCTCATAAAGCTGCTGCGCAAGGCGCATCGTCTTCTGAGTTGGAAAGTTTAAAGATTTTGCGGCCTCCTGCTGAAGTGTACTGGTTGTAAATGGAAGCGGCGCCTTTCTGGTACGCTCTCCCTTTTTAATGGCACTGACACAGAATGAAAAACCAGACAGTGTCTCTCTGATTGCGGCGGTCTGCTCCCCGCTTGCGAGACTTATTCTGAAATACTTTCCTCCCGCCTCTTTGCCAGCCAGCTGGGCTTCAAGTGTGCTTTTCAGTCCGGGCAGCGCAAATTCAGCCCCCAGTGTCCAGAATTCCTGCGGGATAAACTCACTGATTTCGTTTTCCCGCTTGGCAATAATCCGGAGTGCGACAGACTGTACCCTCCCGGCCGACAGACCCCTTCTGATTTTCGCCCACAGAAGCGGTGAAATTCTATATCCGACCATTCTGTCCAAAATTCGGCGCGTCTGCTGCGCATCCACCATATTCATATCAATCTGCCTCGGATGCTTCAGTGCGTCCTTCACAGCAGACTTTGTAATTTCATTGAACGTAATCCGATTCGTCTTTTCCGGGTCCAGATTCAGAGCTGCCTGCAAGTGCCAGGAAATAGCTTCTCCCTCGCGGTCAGGGTCCGTTGCAAGGAAAACCTTGTCTGCCTTTTTCGCTTCCTTGCGAAGCGCAGCCAGAACTTCCCCTTTTCCACGGATCGTGATATATTTCGGCTCATAATCATGCTCCGGATCAAATCCGAGCTGACTCTTCGGGAGATCGCGGACATGACCTGTAGAAGCCATGATCTCATAATTCTTACCCAGAAATTTCTTAATTGTCTTAACCTTTGTTGGAGACTCAACAATTACCAGATATTTCGCCATAATGTATCCCATTCAGAGCAGATTGCTGTACAACATTTTCAGAATATACACCATAGCCACCCCTTATGCAAGCAATACCGTACCGCACCGGTCACGCTGCAGCACCTGTACCCGGATATGTGTGAGACAATATACACAAAAATTGTACGGAAAAATCTGTTTGACAGCCCCCGGGAAGGATGCTACCCTGTCCCCATCTTCATAGCGGCGCTTTTTCAATCGTCTCTTTTCCTATCTCTGATATTCTGCAGGCGCTTCATAGACGTCCGGCCGCCTATTCTTCAGTTTCCCATCGCATACTGATTTTTCCAATGTATGAAGCAGGCTGTGCAGAAAAACATTTCTTCAACAGGAGAATCCTACATGTTCAGCACTGTCTTATCAGCAGCCATCAATGGCATGGAAAGCAGAAAAGTGACAGTAGAGGCAGATGTTGCAGACGGACTCCCTACCTTTACAATGGTTGGGTATCTGGCCTCGGAGACGAAGGAGGCTGCGGAACGCGTCCGGTCTGCACTTCGAAACAGCGGTCTGTCGATCGGTGTTCGCCACATCACCGTCAATCTGGCACCCGCTGCCCTCCATAAGCAGGGAAGCAACTTTGACCTGGCGATCGCAATTGCACTGCTCACTGCTGCCGGAACATTGAAACCGGAGTCTGCGCGCGGGATCTTGTTGGTCGGGGAACTTGGACTGAACGGAAGGCTCAATCCTGTTCGAGGTGTCCTGGAGATTGTGTCAGGTGCCTTGTCCTGTGGATGCGGAACCGTAATTGTTCCTGCTGCCAACCTTGCGGAAGGTTCTATGATACGAGGCGTTCGGGTGCTTGGAGCCGAGACACTGGTTCAGGTTGTATGTTTTCTTGCAGCAACAGCAGGGCCCCCCGAAGTGCCAGGTATGAATCTTTCCATGCAGGGCGCGCTGAAGCCAGGCAGTCTTTATGAACGGCGGGCGGAGATCGAAAGGTTCGGCACCTGCAGAAAAAGGGACAGAACCGTGATTTCTCGCAGATTAGAGGGCAAAAACTTCTCAGACGCGCTTCCGAGGTAGCAGCTGCAGGTTTTCATAACCTGCTGATGATCGGACCCCCTGGGGCGGGTAAAACCATGACGGCTCATTGTCTGACAACAATTATGCCTGAAATGACGGATGAAGAGGTACTGGAAGTCTCGAAGATCCATTCAATCGCCGGGACACTGCCTTCCGAAGGGCTCGTAACAGTCCGTCCGTTCAGAGGACCGCACCATACTGTGACAAAGCCTGCCCTTTGCGGAGGCGGGGCACCTCCCGGTCCGGGGGAGGTCAGCCTGGCCCACAGAGGAATTCTGTATCTGGACGAATTCCCGGAGTTCGACAAAGCTACAATCGAAGCCCTCAGGCAGCCACTGGAGGACCGGGTTATCCGGATTTCACGGGTAACGGGCAGTTATTCCTTTCCTGCCGGTTTCATGCTGGTTGCATCGATGAATCCCTGCCGGTGCGGGTATTTCCCGGATCGTTCCGTCTGCCGGTGCAGCAATGCAGAAGTGAAGCAGTATTTATCAAGAATCAGTCTGCCGCTCCTGGACCGGATTGACCTGTGTGTGGAGGCACGAAGAGTCTCTTTTGAGGAACTGACAGGCGTAAGAAAAGAAGAAAGCTCAGCAGAGATCAGGGAACGGGTAAACAGAGCCCACAAACGCCAGAGAGCCCGGTATCGGGACTCAGCCTGCCAGTTTAACTCAGAACTGTCCGAGTGGATGTGAAACGATTCTGCCGCCTGACAAAGGAAGAGGAACGCTGGATGGCGAAGGTTTACGATTCTCTGTCATTGACCGCCAGGTCCTATAATCGGATTCTGAAGGTTGCCAGGACAATCGCAGATCTGGACGAAGAAGAGCAGATTCTGCACCGACATCTCTCAGAAGCAGTTTCACTTCGTGCAGTTGACAGAAGATACTGGGATGATGCACTGAGGAACTGAGCAGCAGACAGTTTCCTCATTATAAAGATGATATGAATGTCAGGAACGATAACTATTCGGTGGAAAGGGATGCATCATGAAACAATCCAAAGAGTCTCCACTATATGAAGCAACAGACAAAACGCATTTGCATGAAAGACCATATATTAACAACGGCTTCAATCAAAAAAGCGGCTGCCAGCAAGCCGGCTCTCAGCCAGGCGACGATCTGTACTGGCAATGGCTCTGCTCATGCCCGATTCTGACAAGGAATGAAATACTTGCCTTAATCCGGTATTTCGGCTCTCCCCGGGAAGTATATGAAGCTCCCCTGTCAGCCATGGCACCATTTCAAAAGCTGCGGCAAAAATGGGTTCGCTCACTGATCTCCTACAAAGAGTCCTGCAGTTTGAAGAAAAGTGCAGATCTTCTCCAGCAGAAGGGGCTGAAGTTCTGCCAGCGGGATGACCGTCACTTTCCACAAAAACTGAGAGAGCTTTTGGATTGTCCGCATGGTCTGTTCTATAAAGGGGATCTGCCGGATCCGGACATTTTATCGGTAGCAGTCATCGGAGCAAGAAGATGCAGCCACTACGGGGCAAAGATGGCGGCATATCTGGGCGCTCAGCTTGCCAGATACAAAGTCCAGGTAATCAGCGGAATGGCCGCCGGAATCGATGGCATGGCTCAGAGAGCCTGCATTGAGGAGGGCGGCAGAAGCTTCGCGGTCCTGGGAAGCGGAGCAGATATCTGTTACCCGCCGGAGAACAGCCGCCTGTACAGAAGCCTGCCAGACAGCGGCGGAATCATTTCGGAATTCGGGCCGGCTACCCCACCGCTTCCCAGCCATTTTCCAATCCGGAACCGGCTGATTTGCGGGCTGGCGGATGCCGTCATTGTTGTAGAGGCGAGAAAGAAAAGCGGTTCTCTGATCACAGTCGATCTGGCGCTTGATCAGGGAAAGGATGTCTATGCAGTTCCTGGTAGATTCGGTGATGAGTTGAGCTATGGCTGCAATCATCTGATCGAACAGGGGGCAGGCATCCTGACATCCGTGGAACAGTTTCTGGAGGAGGTCTGTCAGAGAAACGGCGTAACATACAACCCTCCTGAGAACGAGAATCGGCATTCGGATTCAAACGATGATCCTGCCTGCTCCCGGCATTCCACAACATACGCCGGCCTCACACAGGTGGAACAACTGATTATCCAGAAGCTTGAACTGGATGCAAAAGGGGTTGACCAGCTGCTTGTAGAAACAGGTCTGACAATGTCACAGCTCATGGAGGGAATTCTGGCCCTGCAGGTAAGGAATGCTGTTCAGGAAGTCTCCCGGAACCGGTACGCCCGCAGCTCTATTACGCTGTCATGACAAATCCGGACGCTTGCCCTCTTCTCCCGTCTTCCGGATGATTTTTACACATGTCACAAGCGTATACGCCTCATTCATCTCTTCATGCAGCTCACAGTTTCTGGAAAAGCGGAGGGTATCAACAAGACGAAGATCCTGACGGATGCCTGTCCCCTCGCACTTGAGAATTGCCTCCTTACGGCTCCAGAACAGATTCAGCAGTCGTTTTTTTTCATCTGCCGAGGATGCCTCCAGGAGCAAACGATTCTCAGACTCACTGCATATCTTACGTGCAAGCAGCTCCCGATAGGGAAACCGCGCCTCGATGTCGATTCCGACGGCAGATGCCTCTGCGGAATCTGATACAACGACAGCCGCATAGCCATTCCTGCTGTGGCTGAGATTAAACAGAATCTCCGGATGCCCGGGCAGATAAGGCTTTCCCAACACATCTTTCATGAACGGGATGACTGATGATTCATCACCGCTTCCGGCCGGTCCGCGATCTGTCAGCAGCGGCATCCCCCATATTCCTTCTCAAGGCCGGGGAAGGCCGTCATGATCTCGCGGAGCAGGAACCTGTAAGCTGCTCTCCGAAGCAATGCCCGCCCCACCTTCATCGATTCTGTCCGATCGGATGTCCATTTTTCGGCGGAATCAGCCCTTCCCAGGCAGCATTCGTCTTCCTGCTGAATCCTTTCTTCTAGCCGCAGCACTGAAATTTTCATGTCCGCAGTCCATCACTCTCCTGAACTCTCAGAATATCATACGTCTCTGCGTCACCGGACAGCCTGACATACAGCTTCTGCAACGGGTGCGGTGCACTCCCCATTTCCATCATATTCTCATCCCGGATTTCCTCGACTGTCACACTGACATCCCTGCCATCCGGTTTCATTATTTCAACTCTGTCGCCGACAGAGAATTTGTTTTTCTGCTCGATCACAACATATTGCTTCTGGTCGATTTCCAGGATTTCCCTGACCCATCCCAGATATATGAAGCTGCGAATATAGGTATTGCTCCCATACACCTGAGCATCTGTTCCTGGTTTTCCGTAAAAGAAACCGGTTGTAAAGTCCCTGTAGGTACAGTCCCGTATCTCTTCCCGATACCAGTCCATGTTTGATTCATAGACAGCCCTGCCCGCCTTCAGATCATCCAGCGCCTTCCTGTAAGTACGTGCTACCGTCGCAACATAAAGGGCTGTTTTCATCCGTCCTTCGATCTTCAGGCTGTCAATTCCGGCATGAATCATGTCCGGAATATGCTCAACCATGCAGAGATCCTTCGAGTTGAAGATGTAAGTTCCCCGTTCATTCTCATATACCGGCATGTACTGACCCGGTCTTGTCTCCTCCACAATCGCGTATTTCCATCTGCAGGGGTGGGAACATTCTCCCCTGTTTGCATCCCTGCCTGCCAGGAAATTGGATAACAGACACCTCCCGGAATAAGAGATGCACATGGCGCCATGCACAAATGCTTCTATCTCCAGTTCATCCGGAATGTGTTCACGAATCTCCCGAATTTCCTCCAGAGATAATTCTCTTCCACAGACCACGCGTTCTGCGCCAAGGCTGTGCCAGAACAAAAACGTCTCCCAGTTCACATTATTTGCCTGGGTGGAAATATGGATCGGAATCTGAGGGCACAGCTTCCTGCATCTCATAAACACACCGGGGTCCGCGACCAGCAGCGCATCAGGCTTTATATCCTGCAGCTCCAGGAGGTACGAATCCAGCGCCTGAAGGTCTTCGTTGTGCGCGATAATATTCACCGTGACATAGACCTTCACGCCTCGCTCGTGAGCGAAACGGATTCCTTCCCGCATTTCCGCGTCTGAAAAGTTATGCGCCTTTGCACGGAGTGAGAACGCCTCCCCACCGATATAGACTGCATCAGCCCCATAGATAACAGCAATTTTCAGAACTTCAAGACTGGATGCCGGAACGAGAAGCTCCGGCATATTATTCTCATTATGCATAATCCTCTTTCCTGATCGTCACTGCCGCGCCATCCCCGATGGGTACAACTGTTGTAAGCAGTCCAGGATGGTGCGTCAGCTCATAGAGATAATCCCGCATCCTTTTATGGATCGTCCGTTCCCTGCGCTCAAGCGCAAAATGAGAGTCCAGGATTGTCATATCCTGCAGGACATTGTCGGATACCAGAACGCCGCCTGTTCGAAGAAGCGCTGCTGCATCAGGCAGGTAGTGTATATACTGCCCTTTTGCCGCATCCATGAAGATAAAATCGTACTTCTTTCCCTCTGTTACAAGAGAATGAAACACATCCTGAACATCCCCGTGAATCGGATGAATCCGGTTTTTCCATGGAGAAGCACTGATATTGTCACATGCCTCGCGAAAACGGCTGTCATCTTTTTCCACCGTATCAATCCGGCACTCGCTTATCTCGGTCAGCTTTGCCATCAACATGGAAGAATAGCCCACCGCTGTCCCGGCTTCAAGGATCGCCGCAGGTTTCACGAGCTCAAGAAATGAGGCCAGAAAGCTCTCCATCTCAATTCTGATGATTGGAACGCCTCCGGCCTCCGCCTTTTGTCGTATGCTGTCAAGATAGGCTCCCTGGCCGCAGCTCAGGGAATGAAGATATGCAGAGATCCGCTCCTGCAAGCTTCCACCTCCATCATGATTTTGTTCATCACTCAACCTGAAAATACGCATCCCATGCTTTTCAGAGGATATCATCCATCCCTGACAGATCAATCTCCGCCACATTCAGAATCTGAAGCGCACTGTTCTTCAGGAGTTTGCATAAGACCAGCTCGGCATTCAGGTAACGATCCGAGACCGGATCCAGGCGAAGCTGCTGGCGCTGCCGGTAGAGTTCATCACGCATTCCGGCAGCCTCATCCCCCGAATAGTTTCTGGCAATATAGTTTTCCCGGCGGAACCGGTCAGCCTTCTGTTTTCTGTCCGGATACTTCAGAATCTCCTCCAGCGCCGAGGTATAGTCTGTATATGCCTGACTGTTCTTAATGGCGCCGAGGAGTGCATCTGTATACTTCTGAACTTCTTCGTCTGACTGCATCACTCACTGACTTCCTCAATAATCGGAAGAATCATCGGATTGCGTTTTGTCCGCTTCCAGATGAAATCCCCCAGGTCATCCCGGACCGCTGTCTTGATCCTGCCCCAGTCGGAAGACTTCCCCTTCAGGCACTTCTCCACAGCGTCCTCTACAACCTCCTGAGCCTCGTCCATCAGTTCCTCAGACTCCCGCACATAGACAAATCCCCGCGAAACAATATCCGGTCCTGCCAGGATTTCCCGGCTCCTTGAGCCTAGTGTCATCACAACCATGATGATGCCATCCTCCGCAAGCCGCTGTCTGTCCCTCAGGACAATATTGCCTACATCACCGACTCCCAGTCCATCTACAAGAATCGGGCCATTCTGGACATGCCCTGCAATGTTTGCATGGTTGTCAGAGAGCTCCAGAACATCGCCACTGTGCATCATGATGATATGCTTCGAATCATATCCGAGAAGCCGGGCGACCTTCGCCTGCGCAACCCTGTGGCGGACTTCCCCATGTACCGGGATCGCGAACTGAGGCCTTACGAGTGAATAGATCAGCTTGATCTCCTCCTGGCATGGATGCCCCGATACATGCGTATCCTGGAAGATCACATCGGCGCCTTTCTCATACAGCTCGTTCATCACCTTCGAGACAGACTTCTCATTACCCGGAATCGGGTTTGAAGAGAAGACAATCAAATCTCCGGCCTTTATCTGCACTTTCTTATGCAGACCGGCTGCCATCCTGGAAAGTGCCGCCATAGACTCTCCCTGGCTGCCTGTTGTAATCAGAACAATCCTGTCATCCGGATAGTTCTTCATCTCATCCAGTGTGATCAGTGTGTTCTCAGGAATGGTGATACGCCCAAGCTCCTCCGCGACAGAGATCACATTCACCATCGAGCGTCCCTCGATGACAACCTTCCTGCCGTACTTGTTGGCGGTATTGATGATCTGCTGGACCCTGTCCACATTGGATGCGAAAGTCGCAACAATCAGCCGCTGTCTCTTATGCTCGCCAAATATCTGATCGAACGCTTTTCCAATCGTGCTCTCGGACGGCGTATAGCCCGGCCGTTCCGCGTTGGTCGAATCGCACATAAGAGCAAGTACACCCTTTTTCCCGATCTCGCCAAGGCGCTGAAGATCAATCGCATCCCCAAAGACAGGCGTGAAATCCACCTTGAAATCTCCTGTATGGATGACGGTTCCGGCAGGGCAGGTGATCGCAAGTGCCACTGCATCCTGAATCGAGTGGTTGGTCTTGATGAACTCCACCCGGAACTTTCCCAGGTTAATCGACTGGCCCGGATGGACAACCTTCCGCTTTGTCGTCCTGATCAGATCATGCTCTGTCAGTTTCAGCTCTATCAGCCCCATCGTCAGCTTTGTCGCATAGATTGGAACATTCAGCTGCTTCAGGATATACGGGAGTGCTCCGATGTGATCTTCATGTCCGTGCGTGAACACGAACCCCTTCACCTTTGCTGCATTGTCAAGCAGATAGGTGATATCCGGTATACACAGATCAATGCCGTACATGTCATCCTCCGGAAATGCGAGGCCGCAATCCACGACAATGATGCTGTCTTCATACTCAAACGCGGTAATATTCATGCCGATGGCCTCGAGGCCGCCGAGCGGAATTACCTTTAACTTACTGGTTGTGTGTCCCAATGAATCCTCCTTATTCGTTCTTATTCGTTCTTATTTGTTCTTGATTGTTCTTGTTCGTTCTTGTTCATACTGTGATCTGAGTGTCAAAAGTACCTTTTGCCGCTCAGACCAGGTCTGTGTCCTCCAGCATTTCCGAAAAAACACCTGAGACAGCAGAAAGCTCCTGATCGCTGTCAACAAACTCATAGGATGCCTCTTCGTCCCCATCCTTTGAGATGTCCTTCATGATGTAAGCTTCCCCATCTCCTTCCTCGGAATCTGTCACAAGAATATAATTGTGTCCACCGATTCTGGTCTGCTCCAGTACATAAAACCAGACCGCCTCACTCCCGTCAGGCGGTGTAAAACAAATCTTTTCCATGCCCTGTACCCTGTCCTTCTCTCCCGCTTATGCCACAGTCCCGGGATGTTCTGTCTCATATTCTGCAATCAGAGCTTCGGCATCTGTTTCGGGAACGTTTCCGGAAGAATGTACGCAATCAAGATAACCCTGCAGAATCAGCATCGCCGCAATTTCATCCACGTACGTCTTCCGGTCCTGCTCCGCCACCTCTGTCGCCTGC
Source organism: uncultured Lachnospiraceae bacterium (assembly GCA_900555005.1). Next base: position 15,345 of record USJM01000011.1, read on the forward strand.
ATCGTCCGGTCAGCTGCGACGGTTGTCAGCCGCTCGTCCCAATATACGACAGGAAGATCTGTCCTTTTCCGAACCATCTCCCCAAATATCAGCGTCCGGTACGTCCGCTCGGAAACCCTTCCGCCCATTGTACGCGGAAGGCCAAGTACAATGACTTCCACTCTTCTTTCCCTGGCCAGCTCATCAATTCTTGCAAGCGTTTGACGCAGCTTGTTTTCACTCTTCCTTCGAATAATCTCAAGCCCCTGGGCTGTGACGCCAAGCGCATCTGAGGCCGAAACGCCCACCGTCTTTGCTCCGAAATCCAGTCCCAGTGCCCGGACACTCCCTGCCGCTGCCATCATGAACCACTTTTCCATGACTGATTGCGGATATATTCCTTCAGCAGCTCCTCCACAATCTCATCACGCTCCACCTTCATGATCATGCTGCGGGCATTCTTATGGCTGGTAATGTACGTTGGATCTCCGGAAATGATATATCCGACAATCTGATTGACCGGATTATACCCCTTCTCTGTCATCGCATTGTACACAAGCTCAAGAACCTTTTTGACCTTCATCTCCGGGTCATTGTCAACATTAAAGTACTGAGTGCTGTAAATATCTGCCATATCTTTCTGCCCTTGCACGCCGCTGCGTGCCGATATCATACTAAGCTGAACTTATTCTATACTAACAGTGCTGAACTTTCAACAGCAAGACTTCCTCGGATAATCCTGCCCCGGATATCGACTGTAGCCGGAACAGCAACCCGGATGTAATCCTTTGAATACCCCGCATACCAGACAATGTTCCCGTCAGCCGGACTCTCCAGATCCGGAATCAGCTTCACGGCCGCCTCCATACCCCGCAACAGCTTCGTCTCCTGCTGCGCCGCATTCGGTACACTTGCATCATAGCGTTCTTCTACAAGAACTTCTGCTCTTGCGCCATCCTTTCCAGCGATAAATGAGATCTGATTCTTCCTGTTCAAGTCCTCAAGCACCTGTGCCCGTCTTGCTTTGACCACCTCCGGTATCTGTCCTTCCATCCGGTCTGCCCGCGTCCCTGCTCTTCGCAATAACGGAAAACATGCGTCTCATAGAGCTGAATCTTCCGGAGATATTCGACCGTTTCCAGAAATTCCTGCTCTGTTTCCTGTGGGAAGCCAACGATGATATCCGTCGTCAGTGCCGGCTTGTCAAAGTATTTTCTCAGAACAGACACACAGCGGCTGTATTCCTTTGTTGTATAGTGTCGATTCATACGATTCAATACAGTGTCTGATCCACTCTGCAGAGAAAGGTGAAAATGTGGACAAAGTTTTCCGATTTGCGACAGCCGCGCTGCCGTCTCCTCCGTAATGATCGTGGGTTCGAGCGACCCCAGCCGTATTCTCTCAATCCCGGCAATTCCGGCGACCCGCTCAACCAGCTCAATCAGCCTTGACCGTTCCTGCCAGGTGCTCCCGTCGGATTCCGGAAAGTCTACTCCGTAGGAAGAAAGATGGATGCCGGTCAGGACAACCTCGCTGGTTCCCTCCTCTGCCAGATGGGTCAGCTCCTGGACAATGTCGTCCATGCTTCTGGAGCGGACATGTCCGCGAGCATATGGAATAATGCAATAGCTGCAATACATATCACAGCCATCCTGTACTTTTATATATGCGCGGGTATGTCCCTCTACTTTCGGGAGCGCCAGCTTCTCCGGTTTTTCCAGCTTTCTCAGGTCTGCGACATCCACCACAGATTGAACTGACAGATTCGTCCTGCACTGCTTCCCCGTTTCGGGCAGCCTTTCCGGCGCCTCTTCACGGGACTTTGTCTCCCTTCGCTCTTCGAATCGTTCGATTTCATGAACAATATCCTGCTTTCGTCCTGTTCCGAGAATGATATCCGCATCAATCTGAGGACCTGTTTTATCAATTGCAGTCTGTACGTAACAGCCTGCAGCAATCACAACTGCCCCGGGATTCATTTTTCTTGCCCGGTGAATCATCTGCCGGCTTTTTCGGTCTGCAATGTTGGTAACAGAGCACGTATTGATCACATAGACATCTGCCGGCTCTGAGAACGGTACAATCTCAAAACCCGCTTCCTTCAGCAGCGCTGCCATTGAATCTGTCTCATATGCATTGACCTTGCATCCCAGATTATGGAGAGCTGCTCTTTTTCCTGTAAATTGTTTCATATACCCGGTTCCTGCTGTATTGACTTTTGATTTTGGAAACGATAGACTACTTCTGTATTCCACATGGTCAGATTCAGTGCCTTCAAAACAGATGGCCTATTGCTTATTGGGAGGATACAGAATTATGAAAACAGTAAAGATCTCTCTGAATTCGATTGATAAAGTCAAGTCTTTTGTGAATGATATTACAAAGTTCGATAACGACTTTGATCTGGTTTCCGGCAGATATGTCATCGATGCCAAATCAATCATGGGCATCTTCAGCCTGGATCTCTCAAAGCCGATCGATCTCAGTATTCATGCCGAAGACAATCTCGACAGCATTCTTGAAGTATTGAAGCCGTATATGGTTCAGTGAGAATACCTGCTTCTCTAACTTTCGATCGTCACATCCTGCCTTCGCAGCCTCTGCAGATGCAGAGGCTTTTTTATTTCATCCTTGTCTTTCAGACTTTTTTCCAGCTTCAGCTCGTGGATTACGCTTTCACTTCGATCACTTCTGCCGTCTCCAAAGCCTTTTTCATCAGCTCATCGATTCCATCCGCCAGCTTCATTTCCGAACGCCTGATGACATCCAGTCTCGGTTTCGTAACAGGATGCTTTGCCACAAAGATCGTACAGCAGTCCTCGTATGGTTCAATTGAGGTCTCATACGTCCCGATCTGCAGTGAAAGGTCGATAATATCCTGCTTGTCAAATCCGATCAATGGGCGGAAGACCGGCATACTGCAGACATCATCTGTGCAGACAAGACTCTGCATTGTCTGACTTGCAACCTGTCCGAGGCTTTCTCCCGTAATCAGCGCCTGGCAGCCATCCTCCTTCGCGAAATGCTCTGCAATTCTCATCATGTATCTTCTCATGATGATGGTCAGTTCATCGTGCGGGCACTTTTCATAGATCGCCAGCTGGATATCCGTAAAATTCACAATATGAAGCCTGATCGGACCTGTGTATCTGGATATTATCCTCGCAAGATCCACGACCTTCTGCTTTGCCCGCTCACTGGTATACGGCGGTGCATGAAAATAAGTCGCATTGATCGTAACGCCCCTCTTTGAAATCATCCATCCCGCGACGGGGGAATCGATTCCACCGGACAGGCAAAGCATGGCAGAGCCATTCGTCCCGAGAGGCATGCCGCCCGGACCCGGAAGTACTTGCGAATAGATGTAGACCTCATCGCGAAGCTCAACATACACCATCACCTTCGGGTCATGCACATCAACACGAATCTGTCCTGGAAATGCATCAAGAATCTTTTCCCCAAGATAGGCGTTGACGTCCATAGAGGCAACAGGATACTGTTTGTTGGCCCTTCTGCAGTGAACCTTGAACGAAAGTCCCTCCGCCGATCCGTCCAGCTGCTCGCCATGCTTTTCACGCCAGCGGTCATCAATCTTCAGGTGGTACAGTTCTGAAAGAAAGGAAACGACATGTGGTGCAATCTCCTCGGGCGTCCCCAGAGGCGCTTTAACAACCGGACAGATCCCGACAATTCCGAAGACAGTCTGAAGCTCCCGGATAATCTCTTCCGAGTCTGTATCCTTTTCAGCCCCGAGAACATCTACGATGATCCGGCCCTGCTCCTTCCAGACATGGAAGCTGTCGCCGATCCGGCTTAATGCCGCCCTGATCTGGCTGACCAGTGCATCCTCAAAAGAAGCGCGGTTCTTCCCCTTCACGCCGATTTCACCATACTTGATTAGATACGTTTTATAGAACATAAAAATACAAAACCTTTCTTTCTGTTGTCTCGATGACAGCCGGTGAAAGCCCGGCGGAGTCAATTCTCCGCCATTACCTGCTTATCTCCGCATATACCGTTTCAGAACAGGATACAGCTCCCTGATACAGGAAAGGGCATAGTCAATCTCCTCAAACGATGTTGTGTCACAGAAGCTGAACCGCAGCGTTGAGTCCTGCATCTGCGGGCTGAGATGGATCTCCTGAAGAACAGTACTGACAGGTGTCTTTTTGTTCGATGAGCAGGCTGAACCTGACGAAACATAGACTCCCTTCTCCTCCAGTGCGTGGAGAAAGACCTCCGAGCGAACCCCTTCAAAGGAGCAGCTGACAATCTGAGGAGCCTCTTCTTCCAGTGAAATAATATGCGCGCCCTCAACCCCAGAAAGTCCCTTCATGAGACGTTTTTTACAAGCTCTCATCGAATCAACTTTCTGTTCAAAATCTGTGTATGCCTCCATCGCTGCAACGCCAAGGCCGGCGCAGCCAGGCACATTCTCCGTCCCGGACCGCATCCCCCGCTGCTGTCCGCCGCCATATATGAGCGGTCTGACCTTCGCCTTCTCGTGTATGTACAAAAATCCACTGCCTTTCGGGCCGTGAATCTTATGTCCACTGACAGACAGCATATCGATATGCAGTTTTTCCGGAAAGATCCTGTACTTTCCATATGCCTGGATGGCATCTACATGAAACAGAATCTGCTCATTATAATCCTTTACAAGCTCTCCGATTTCAGCAATCGGTTCCACCGCTCCGATTTCATTGTTTACATACATTGTGGAAACCAGAATCGTATCCTGATCTAACTGCGCCTTCAGATCATCCAGACTGATGTGTCCATGCTCATCGACCGGAAGATAGGTAATCCGGAATCCCATATCTTTAAGGAAAGACAGCGGCTGCAGGACCGCTGCATGCTCCACTGCAGTGGTAATGATATGCTTCCCGGCCCGCTTGTTCGCTAAAGCCCCACCGATCAGTGCCCAGTTGTTGGACTCAGTCCCGCCCGAAGTAAAATAGATCTCCCGATCCTTCACCTTCAATGTCGCGGCAATCCGCTCCCGTGCTTCCCGGACATACCTCTAC